>NZ_JBHMAA010000075.1:0-674 GCF_042429745.1 Neorhizobium puerariae
CCGCTCGGCGTGATCGGCATCATCACGCCCTGGAACTTCCCGATCGCCATTCCCGCCTGGAAGATCGCCCCGGCGCTCGCCTATGGCAACACCGTCGTCTTCAAGCCCGCCGACCTCGTCCCGGGCTCGGCTCACGCGATCGTCGACATCCTCCATCGCGCCGGTCTGCCGAAGGGCGTCCTCAACCTCGTGATGGGCCGCGGCTCGGTCGTTGGCCAGGCGATGCTCGACAGCCCCGATCTCGCCGGCATCACGTTTACCGGCTCCACCGGCACAGGCAAGCGGGTGGCGCTCGCCTCCATCGAGCATAACCGCAAGTTCCAGCTCGAAATGGGCGGCAAGAACCCGATGGTCGTCCTCGACGACGCGGACCTTTCCGTCGCCGTCGAAGCGGCCGCCAATTCCGGCTTCTTCTCCACCGGCCAGCGCTGCACGGCATCCTCGCGCCTGATCGTCACGGAAGGCATCCACGACAAGTTCGTCGCGGCGCTGACCGAGAAGCTGAAGACGCTCAACGTCGACAACGCGTTGAAGGCCGGCACCCATATCGGCCCGGTCGTCGACGACAAGCAGTTGAAGCAGGACACCGACTACATCGAGATCGGCAGGCAGGAAGGCGCCCGGCTTGCCTTCGGCGGCGAACTCGTGAAGCGCGGCACCCCCGGCTTCTACCT
>NZ_JBHMAA010000072.1:0-505 GCF_042429745.1 Neorhizobium puerariae
CCTCACCAAGCGCCGCCGTGCTGGATAGCCAGAGCGTCAAGACCACCGAGAGCGGCGGTCCGCGTGGCTATGACGCAGGCAAGAAGATCAAGGGTCGCAAGCGGCAGGCGATGGTGGACATGGATGGCCGCGCCCTGGTGCTCGATCCTCAGCCCGCAGACATTCAGGATCGTGACGGAGCGATCCCGGTCCTGCAGGTGTCGAGAAAGTCCTACCCGTTCGTCGAAAAGGCATTTGCCGACATGGGTTATTCAGGCGGTAGACCACAGAGCGCAACGCTGATCGATGTCGAGATCGTCCGAAAGCCCAAGCATCAGGTTGGTTTTGCAGTTCATCCCAAGCGCTGGGTCGTCGAGCGCTTCTTCGCCTGGATCAGCCGAAACCGGCGGCTCTGGAGAGACCCCGAAGCAACCATCAAATCAGCCGAAGCCTTCCTCTACGCCGCATCCATCATGACGCTCGTTCGAAGGATTGCTCGAACATAATGAATTCTCGGACGGACTCT
>NZ_JBHMAA010000062.1:0-705 GCF_042429745.1 Neorhizobium puerariae
GAGCGCCTTCGCGGCGTGGTGGGCGATGCGCTTGCCGCCGCCGACAACGTCTCGTCCGGCAGCCAGGAACTTTCGGCAAGCTCGGAACAGCTTTCCCAAGGGGCAACCGAACAGGCCTCCTCCGCCGAGGAGGCTTCCGCCTCGATGGAGCAGATGGCCGCCAACATCAAGCAGAACGCCGACAACGCCGCCCAGACCGAGAAGATCGCCCGCCAGTCCTCGCGCGACGCGGAAGCATCCGGCGAGGCCGTTGGCCGCGCGGTGCATGCGATGCGCACGATTGCCGAGAAGATCTCGATCGTCCAGGAAATCGCCCGCCAGACCGACCTTCTCGCGCTGAACGCGGCGGTCGAGGCCGCCCGCGCCGGCGAACACGGCAAGGGTTTTGCGGTGGTCGCCTCGGAAGTCCGCAAGCTCGCCGAACGCAGCCAGGCCGCGGCGGCAGAAATCAGCGCGCTTTCCGGCGATACCGTCCAGGTCGCGACGGAAGCCGGCGACATGCTCAACAAGCTGGTTCCGGATATCCAGAAGACGGCCGAACTGGTGTCGGAAATCTCCGCCGCCTGCCGCGAGCAGGATATCGGCGCCTCGCAGATCAACGAGGCGATCCAGCAGCTCGACAAGGTGACGCAGCAGAATGCCGGCGCCTCGGAAGAGATGTCGGCCACTTCGGAAGAACTCGCTTCGCAGGCCGAGGAGCTGCAG
>NZ_JBHMAA010000069.1:0-1435 GCF_042429745.1 Neorhizobium puerariae
TAGTACTACAGTTGCGTTTGATTTGAAATCATGATTCACTTCCCGCATTTGACGGGAGGGAGTTGAATGTCGGTTGCGAGTTGGTCCGGGTCGGTTCTGGCGTGGCATCGTGATCTCGATGCCTTGAAGGTACGGTTGGGTCCGGTGTTTGGTCGCCGAGAATTGCGTGCATCATGCGGTGCTTTTCTGGATGGCCTGTTGTCGGGAGTGGAGCGCAAGACTGGCTGGCTGATGGCTGAACAGGCCGGGCTGGAGCGCCCTTATCGGATGCAATCGCTGCTGGGGCGCAGCCATTGGGATGCCGACGCGTTGCGCGACATGGTTCGTGCCTATGCAATCGAGGCACTCGGTGATGATGCGGATGGCGTCCTGGTGGTCGATGAGACCGGATTCCTGAAGAAAGGCGCCCATTCGGTCGGTGTCGCGCGACAATATTCCGGCACGGCCGGCCGCATCGAGAACTGCCAGGTCGGTGTTTTCCTGGCTTATGCGAGCCGCTACGGTCAGGCCCTGATCGACCGGCAGCTTTATCTGCCGAAGGAGTGGGCTGAAGATGAAGCGCGCCGTGCTTCTGCCCACATCCCGCAGAAGCAGGTCTTCGCGACCAAACCGGCCATTGCAGCCAGGCTCATTGCCGATGCGCTGGATGCCGGCGTGCCTTGCGCCTGGGTCTTGGCCGATGCGCTTTATGGTTCGGATTCCAAGCTGCGCCGGATGCTGGAAAGCCGCGGCCAGCCTTATGTTCTGGCGGTTCGCTCCAATCATTGCCTGCGCTTCGTCCGTGAGCAACGCTTCGAGCAAACCGATCCGGAGACGATGGCCGCGGAACTGGGGGCACAAGCCTGGTCCAGCCATGCGGCCGGTGAAGGCGCCAAGGGCCTCCGGCTCTATGACTGGGCCCGTATTCCTCTCGGCTCTCGTGCGGATGCGCAATGGGAACGCTGGCTTCTGATCCGTCGCAGCCGGCGAGAACCCCATGCGCGCGCCTATTATTTTGTCTTCGCGCCGGCCGGTACGGAACTGAGCGAACTGGCTGGCGCGGCCGGGCTGCGTTGGACGGTGGAAGAGTGCTTCCAGCGCGCCAAGGACGACCTCGGCCTGGATCATTGCGAAGCGCGCTCCTGGCATGCCTGGAACCGGCACATGACGCTCGTCATGGCAGCCGCAGCCTTCCTCGCCAAGCTCGGCGCCGACCTACGCCGCACCGCCGCTGGCAAACCGAACGAAACGAGTCCAAACCCGCCAATCGCCGCCTGACCAACACCCTGGCGCTCGTGCCCAGCGTCGCAGAGATCCGCTATCTGATCAAACGTCTCCTGCTGCCGCCGCCGATCAGAGTGCGGTCTATTCTCGCATGGTCTCTCTGGCGACGGGCACATCAGGCTTCCGCCATGATCTCGCACTATAAAACAAGAAATCAAACGCAACTGTAGTA
>NZ_JBHMAA010000056.1:0-972 GCF_042429745.1 Neorhizobium puerariae
AAGAGATCCAATGTTCGCAGTTTCACCGGGTTATTCATTTCGTTCATGTTTTGGTCCGATTTGGCAACAGACGCGCCCAAGGCTTAGGCACAATGTATCGATTTCTGGGCACGGTGAGATCAATCCCGATGATTCGGATTTTACCTACAAAGATGCAGTAACTAAAGCATGTCGCAATTAATCGCCTTCGTATCCAGCGGCTTTGAAAAATTTCGGCATTCGCAGGCGGGAAGAGGCTGCAAATGTCGCCGAGTGACTAGATGTTTGATCCCGGCATTTGATGGTGCATTATTTTCCTTTGAATGGAAGGAGGCACTATGGGGGCCGTATTCTACACGGGAGCGCCACAACGACAGAGGCAATTCGTCGAGCAATACACTATCAAGAGAGCCTGAGAAGGCTTTCAACGCGCTACGGAATCAATCAAAAGACGGTCAGCGCACCCGGCAGGTCAAAGCTGCGCTTCTCATTCGGGTCGTGCGGGATGACGAAGAAGGCCGCGATGATCGGCGAACGCAGAATTCAGAGCTGAGCTGCCTCGGCCTGATTAACAGGAACAAAAAAGAAGGCCACGGAGGTAAAGCCGGGCCTTGAAGATTTGAAGGTCAAAAAACCTCCAGAGGGGAACAGTCGACACGGTGCGAGCCGGGAGGAGTGGAATACCCGTTGATCATCGACCATTTGCATACTTCTATAGACCGGTCTGCAAAGCGAAGTATTTACATCTCAATTTGGGATGCTCAGTGAGATATCTGCCTAGATCGTGGTGACGATTTAGGGAATTGGGATTCCCAAAGTTGAGCAAATCGGATTCAACGTTGATTTTGGAGATCAGCGATGGATTGCGATGCACTTCGAGACGATCAGTGGGAACGGATCAAAGGTTTCGTTCCGGGCGGGACGCGTGGCAAACGCGGCCCGCGCACGAACAATCGGCTGTTTCTGGATGCGCTGTTATGGATGGCCCGCTCG
>NZ_JBHMAA010000043.1:0-64821 GCF_042429745.1 Neorhizobium puerariae
CAAGGCATCGAGATCACGATGCCACGCCAGAACCGACCCGGACCAACTCGCAACCGACATTCAACTCCCTCCCGTCAAATGCGGGAAGTGAATCATGATTTCAAATCAAACGCAACTGTAGTACTAGAGCGTCGTGCATTCAGGTATACCCGGCGGCTTTGAAGTAATTCTGGCACTCGGTTGGTGAATAGAGTTCGCAGATATTGCCGATTGCCTGCCAGAGTCCGTCGATAGTGCGAATGGCTCGGGCTCGGAGATGGGCCTTCAATTTCGAGAAGGCCATCTCGATCGGGTTGAGATCGGGACTGTAGGGTGGCAGGAACAGCATCCAGGCCCCGCGCGCCCTGATGGCAGCTTCAGCCTTTGGGCTCTTGTGGGCGGCCAGATTGTCGAGAATGACGACGTCGCCTGCAGACAGGGTCGGGGCCAGTTGGGTTTCGACATAGGCCTCGAAGATGCGCCGGTTCATCGGCCGGTCGACGACGAAGGGCGCGGTGAGCCCGAAGCATCTGAGGCCGGCGATGAAGGTCTGCGTCTTCCAATGCCCGAACGGCGCCTTGGCGCGCAGACGCTGGCCCTTCGGGCATCGGCCGCGCAGGCGGATCATCTTTGTCGTCGTGCCGGTTTCGTCGAGGAAGACCAGCCGATGCGGCTCAAGGCGCATCTTCGGTTGGCGCTTTGTTGTCCATTCCTCACGCGCCTTTGCGATGTCCGGCCGATCTTGCTCGCTGGCCAGCAGCGTTTTTTTTGAAGCGATAGCCATTGCGGATCAGCCAGCGCGAAATCGAGGAAGGGGCGACGGTCGTGCCCTGGCCGGCCAGTTCGGCTGCCAGTTCCGGCATGGTGATGTCGTCTTTCTCAGCCACCCGGCGCATCAGGAATTCCCGATGCGGATCGAGCTTGGAGTAGCGCCAGCCACCTCCGGGCTTCGGCGACAGGCTACCGGACTGATGATAGGCCGACATCAGCTTTACGACGAAGGAAACCGAAACGCCAAAATGCGCAGCCGCCGCATGTCGCGACCGACCGCTATCGACAAAGCGGGCAATGCGCTCCCGCAAATCAACTGAATAGGCCTTGGTCATCGCAAATCACCTCCGAACGAAGTGAATCACGAAATGCCGCCAACAGGAATCCCAAATGATTCAGTCAAAATGCACAACGCTCTAAATGGGACGCCAGCCGAATATCCCATCTAAACACCTAGTGAAACCAGAACTTGGCGATGGACTGGACAATTTCAGCTTTGAACAATAACGACCTATCTTAAAACTCACGCCATTCTTTGGCTGCCGCGCCACTGCTAAAGGCGGATGCCACCTTGCGGACCAAAGCGGCCGGCGCGTTGCGCTGTGGCGCACTCTGGGCATGAGCCATTCCGCCGGAGCCCTGGAAGCGAAACTTGGACAGCTGGCCTGTCAGTGAGCTGGCTTCATCGGCAAGTTTGTGGCTGGCAGCGGATGTCTCTTCCACCATTGCCGCATTCTTCTGCGTCGACTGATCGAGCGAATTCACAGCCGCATTGATTTCCTTCAGTGCGGTCGACTGTTCCTTCGCGGCCTCGACGATCGAGCTGACATGCCGGTTGATTTCCTGCACCTCGCCGACGATCTCGCTCAGAGCCGTTCCTGTTTCGCCGACGAGCGTCACGCCGGAGCGCACCTGATCGCCGGAATTGCTGATCAACTGCTTGATCTCCTTGGCTGCGTTGGCGGAGCGCTGCGCCAGTTCACGAACTTCTTGCGCGACAACCGCAAAGCCCTTGCCGGCCTCTCCCGCACGGGCAGCTTCAACACCGGCATTCAGCGCGAGCAAGTTGGTCTGGAAGGCGATATCGTCGATAACGCTGATGATGTTGTTGATCTCGTTGGAAGAACCCTCGATTTGGCTCATCGCCGAGACGGCACGCTTGACGACTTCGCCCGAGCGCTCGGCATTGGCCCGTGTTCTGGCAACAAGGCTGCCGGCCTCTTCGGCACGACGCGTGGAGTCTTGGACAGTCGTCGAGATTTCGTCAAGTGCAGCAGCGGTCTGTTCGATTGATGCCGCCTGTTGCTCTGTCCGCCGTGCAAGATCGTTGGAAGCATCGCTGATTTCTCGGGCGCCCGCATCGATCGAAAGCGCATTTTCGCTGATGGTCTGCAAGGCCATCTGAAGCTGTTCGACGGAATTGTTGAAGTTAACGCGCAGCATGTCCAGCGACGCCGCAAAAGGCATGTCCAGACGGACGTCGAGATTGCCGGCTGCCATCTCTTCGAGCGCATTTCCCAGCTGACGTACTGCATCGTTGGTCTGCGACGACAACGCCTCGCGCTCTGCCGCCGTTGCCTCCAGCTGTGCATTCTCATTGGCGGCACGCCGGGCATCGGCTTCGGCACGCACCTCGGCCTCTGCAGTCACCGCATCGCGCACGGCACCGACAGCCTTCGCCAGATCACCGACTTCGTCGCTGCGCTCTTCGAGATCGCTGGTGCTCTCGGTATTGCCTTCAGCCATGCGTCTGAGAGCAAGCTGGAGTTTCGTCATAGGCAAGGTAATCGACCGCGTCGCCAGGAATGCGGCCATAACGGCAAGAAGCACCGCGCAACCCAACGAACCAAGCGCCAGTGTCTGGAAGCCTGCGACGACGCTGCTGACGTTACCACCGACCGACTTATTCAGGTTCTCCTGATAGTCGATGAATTTGTTGATGGCCTTGAGCCAGCTGACGAAGAGTGGCGCTGCCTGATCGAGGAGGATCTTCTTGGCTTGAACGCCATCGTTGGCCATTTGGCGGGCAATGATATCAGCGACAACCGGATTGGTCTTCGCCTGGACATCAGCGATTTCCGCGACGATCACCTTCTCAGGTTCGGTAGCCGCTCCCGGCACCGCGATCATGGCATTCATCTTCTGCTCGTTTTCTGCATAAGTGGCCGCAAGCTTGGCGATCAGATCGATTGCCGCCTGGCGCCCAGCTGGGTCTTCATGCAACACGACATCGCGAATCGCAATCGAACGATCGTGAACGCTGCCACGGAAGTTGATGGCGAAGCGTTGCTTGACGCTGTTCACCTCGTTGATCTGCATCAGATCGTGGTTGACATCATTCATCTTCGAGACTGAAAAGAGTGTCAGCCCAATCATCAAAAGGAGCAGAAAACCAAAACCCGCATACAGGCGAGCACCGATACCAAATCGAAAATTCATTGCAGTTCTCCAGATGCATCGACCCGCGCGACGCAGAAGTCGCAAGGCGGCGAAGAATGAGCGAAATCCGGAGTGCCGTTGAGTTCACTTCTTCTTTGTTTTCGGCGGCGACACTCGCAGAAAACAAGATGAAGGAAGATAGTTAATAATTGCACTATAAATTAAACGGGTAATACTTATGCAGCGGTGACGTGAATTGTCTGAAACTTTCATCGCAAACGCCACGTCATGTGCAGATCGTTCCGTCATGTGGCTTCCATCGAATGATTTGAACGTGTGATCGCTTGTGGCCACGTATAAAGCCCTCTGTCGCGCTCTGGCGCTAGCGGTCCAACAACTGAATAATGGCCAAAGCGAGTGGAACAATGCCAAGTCCGACTCATAGAAGCCAGCGCGTTTGTGCTGGCTTCCCCGTATTCCGCGACGCCATAGGCAACCTTGTCGCGGCTGATCGCGTCCGGCACTAATCTTCTCGGCCCACCAGCCGGGACGCCGCCGGTGGCGGTCTCGAGCACAGGCTGGCGGAATGCTGGTGCTGGCGGATCGCATCGATGCCAGCTGCCGATGGCCTATTTGGTCCGCGGACAGGGCGGGACCTGGACGCCGCTCCGACGGGAGTGCGGGCGGAGATTGTCGTTGGTGATTGATCTTGTTGAGAGGTATTGGTGTGGGAAGGCCTCGTTGGCTGCAACCCGTTTTGGTGGCCTTTGCGCCACCCCTTCGTGAGAGAGCCGAACGCGCTTCGGCACCCAGACGGTTGCCTTGAAATCAAGGCCAGATCGGCCGTTTTGACGGATAATTAAGAATAATCGCACATTCTTTTCCCAAGAGGAAACCTTGGGGTCCGTGTAATGGCATCCATCCAGCAGAAGATCATCATTACAAGCGTGGCAATATTTGCAATTGCCGGAGGCGCAACTGGTGTAGGTATGTGGTCCGCGTCGACGCTGACAAAGAACGCAAAAGACTTGACCCGATCGGCTGAGATTCTGCGAAACCATATGCAAGCGGACATGATGCACGACGCACTGCGGGCCGATGTCCTAGCGTCCCTCCTTGCCTCCAATCCCACAACCGACATTGTCTTTGACAGCGTCAAAGCGGATCTTTCGGAGCATGTTGCGTCGTTTCGCGAAATGATTGCCGCCAACAAAATCTTGGCAACGGATCCGGAAACTCAGAAGGTACTTGCCGAAGTCGAACGACCCCTGCTCGCTTACATTGATAGCGCGACCAAGCTAGTCGATACAGCAGAAAAGGATTCGCTCGGTGCGCTGAAGGCATTGCCTGATTTCATGAAGCAGTTTTCGACCCTGGAAACCGCTATGGAGGAGGCAGGTGACCAGGTACAAAAGGCGTCGGTCTCGGTCTCCGAGGAGAGTTCCCACACGGCAGACGCTATTCGTGACGTACTGCAGGCGATTCTTGGGCTGACGGTGCTGTTTTCCATGGTACTTTTCGTACTGTTCCGCCGAACCGTGAGCAAGCCTATCCTTGCGCTCTCCGCCGATATGACCAAGCTTGCTGGCGGGCAGACGGATATCACTTGCACGGGCATCGGCCAGAAAGACGAGATCGGGACAATGGCGGCTGCTGTCGAAGTGTTTCGAAAAGCGGCACTAGCCAACAGGCAACTCGAAGCGGATGCGGAACAGGCCCGTCAGCAGGCGGAAGTCGACAGAGTTGCTGCTCAGCAGAAGGCTGAAACGGACGCTGCAGAGCGGCTGCGCGTTGCCACGTCGGGCCTCGCTGAGGGACTCAAACGATTGGCGTCCGGCGATCTTGCCTTCCAGCTCGACGAACCTTTCGCATCGGATTTCGAAATTCTTCGCCACGACTTCAACATTTCGCTGAAGCAATTGGGAAATACGCTGAACGCAATTTCCGGAAGTATTGCGGCGATCGACACCAGTACGAGAGAGATCTCTTCAGGAGCCAATGATCTTTCTCGTCGGACAGAGCAGCAGGCGGCTTCGCTTGAGCAGACCGCCGCCGCTCTCGATCAGATCACGGCAAATGTAACCAGTTCGAGCAGGCGAACAGAAGAGGCGCGAACGGTGGCAACGGCAGCCGATCACAGCGCCGCCCGATCGACCGAAGTTGTTGGTCAGGCCGAAGAAGCGATGCAACGGATAGAGAATTCCTCACAGCAGATCTCCAACATCATCGGCGTGATCGATGAAATCGCCTTCCAGACCAACTTGCTCGCGTTGAACGCTGGTGTTGAAGCTGCCCGTGCAGGAGAGGCGGGCAAAGGTTTTGCGGTCGTCGCACAGGAAGTGCGCGAGCTGGCCCAGCGATCCGCGACGGCGGCAAAAGAGATCAAGGCGCTCATCAACACCTCTTCGGTGGAAGTCGAAGGTGGCGTGCAACTCGTTCGTGAAACGGGCGTGGCGCTAAAGGAAATCGGCGAGCGAATCTCTGATATAAATCAGCATATGAATGCGATTGCCGTATCGGCCAAGGAACAGTCGACCGGCCTGGCCGAGATCGCTGCAGCGATCAATACGATGGACCAGACAACACAACAGAACGCAGCGATGGTCGAGCAGTCGACGGCGGCATCCATTGCACTTGCAGCCGAGACGAGCAAGCTCCGGGAACTCATGTCGCAGTTCCGGCTGCGGTCGGCGGCTTCAGTCGCTTCCTCCGCATTGCGGCAGACCGCGCGTGCCCTGGCGGAGCCGTCGCGCGGTGCTGTATCCGTTGAGCCCATTCTCCAGCGGACATCCAAAGTGGCCGCGGCAGACGCTCGGGCAGCCTCTGTCGGCAGTTGGGGAGAATTCTGAGCCTATCCCTTCCGTTCAATAAGGGTTGAAGGTTTACGCTGACGGTGTGGAGGTCGAGAGCGCGGCTGTCATCGATGGCGATACAGAAATGGCGATGGAACATGGTACCAGTCTGCAGGCGACATCCGCCAGCGGCAACCGATCATCGTCATGATCGATGCCGGCAACGCAATTTCTGCGACACGATGCGCCGCTTCGGCAGGCTGAAGAACAGCGACCTGATCTTCTAACATGGGCGGCGTCTCGAGGGGGGAAACAGCGTCCCCCCATGGCCCGTCGATCATCGTCGGAGGCAGAAAGAAGAGCTGGAATCGTGCGCCGAGAAGATGCTGACTTCGATCTTCGCCAAGTTCAACAACGAACTTACGTGGATTCGCTCCGCGAGAATGATGAAGTCATTTCGTCAAGACGACCCACAACCGCAAACTACTGCGGAGAATCCTCAGTCGCCATTTGAATGACCTGAGGGTGACCGTCCACCTTTCGTTTCAGTCATGAATTGCCGGGATATGCGAAAGGCGCGGATCATCGTCCGCGCCCCGAATGGCTGTCACCGTTTCAGAATCCGTACTTTGGAGGCGTGGAGTTCTGCGTGTAAATTTCAGCCTTCTTGGCGGCACCGTAAGCGGTATCGTTCTTTTCAAGGATATTCTTATATTCCCCGCTCTCGATCAGGTGATCAAACGCACCTTTGAGAGCTGCAAGTATCTTCTCGGAGTTCTCGTTTCGGGCGGCGGCAACCGCCGTTGGCCCGCCTCCGATCTCACCGGAAGCGTCGAGGCCGGCATCAAGGTGGATAGCTTCCTGAGCGCCACCACGATTGATAAGGACGCCCTCGATGCGGCCGCTGTTAAGGGCGAGAATTGCATTGCTGACGGAGGGAAATGCGCTGACGGTTGGGGCCGTGCCGGAGCATTTCGTTGCGCCGGTTTTCAGAGTCTCCAGCTCGGCAGAGCCGGCCATTGCGCCGACTGTATGGCCGCAAATGTCATCGAGTTTGACCGGCGCGTAGCCATTTGTCTTGACGACCAGAAAGGAGCTGTAGTCCTGCCAGATCGTGACAAAGTCAGCAACCTTGAGCCGCTCGGCCGTGACGTAGAATTCGCCGAACGAAATATCGAACTTGTTCGCCTGGAGCCCCGTCAGAGCGGCGGAAAACGGTATGAGACTGATTTCGGCTTTCAGGCCGAGAACCTTCGCAACCGCCTTGGCAAGGTCGGCATCCATCCCCTTGAGGGTCGAGCCTTCCTTGTAGGCCAGAGGCTTGCCAACATCCGGGACGGCGATCCTGAGAGCGCCGGCATCCTGAATTGCCTTGGGAAGCATAGCGGCAACCGCATCGGCTTTAGCGATATTTTCCTGGGCGTGAACCGGGATGGCGGAGAGCGCGCTCGTGGCGGCTGCCACGGCAATGCGCATGAGTTCGCGTCTGTTGAATTTCATTTTAAGCCCCTCTGGCTCGTTGTAGCGATCAGATGTGATCCAATCGCCTCGTTGACATCGGTACGTCACGTGTGATATATTACCGATTATCGACAGCGTTGCAAGTATCTTTTTGCTAATCTAGCGGACACGATACCGGCTCTAGGGGACGCTCGTTGACTACTGTTCGGCAAACCAAATAATTAGCGCAAGGTGAGACAAGAAATGAGCAATCCGGACTTCGACGTGGCCATCATCGGAGGCGGTCCATCCGGCCTATCCGCCGCATGGGAATTGCGGGAGCGAAACATCGTCGTGCTCGAGAAGACCCATCGCCTGGGCGGTCGCCTCTACTCGATGACGCGGGGAGACTACTGGCTCAATCTGGGCGGACACCTGTTTCCGCCGCCTGGCTCGCACATGCGCAACATTCTTCACTCGATCGGCCTCGATATCATCAGGATCCCGGGCAACAAGTTCGCCATCTGGTGGGGTGGCAAGGTGTACAAGCCGAAGTCGGTATCGATGCTGCCGTTCACGATGTCGATGAGCCTGGTGGAGCGCATTTCCTTGGCGTCGATCGGTCTTCGCATGTTGAAGGCGGTCAAGGGATGGCAGAAGGAAATGGTGCCGGTTTACGGCGAAACGAACCAGGACCGACGCGCTCGTGTCGCACGCTTCATGGCGGACCAGCCATTCAGCAACTTCATCGGTCGTGTTCCCGAGCGTGTCAATGCACTGTTCCAGTCCGCTGCTCGTCGGGCAGCCGCGGAGATGGAAGATCAGCATGCCGGTGTCGGCGTCTCGCTATTTGGCGCCGTCTGGGCCGGAAAGGGCGACTCCATGGCTCTCAACCTCGACGGTGGTTCGGGTCGATTTGGCGAGCGGATGATGGAACTGCTGGGAGACCGGGCTCGCTATCACACGACCGTAAAATCGGTCTCCAAGACCGGCGATCTGGTCACGGTTGTATACGAGCAGGACGGTCAGCAGCACACCATCACCGCGGCGCAGGTCATCGTCGCCGTGCCCGCTTACGAAGCTGCGCAGGTGGTCACTGACATCCCCGCTGATATCAGAGATACGTTAAAGAGTGTTCAGTATGGGCCGTTCCCGACGATGGGTATCATCACCGACGAGACCGGTCCGATGCCATATGACGACATCTATGCAATCACGACACCGGACGCGTCCTTCGACATGTTTTTCAACCATGCCAACCCGTTGCGCACAGGGCCGCGAAAACCAGGCGGCAGCCTGATGGTCTATTCGGGCGGCGCTCCGGCCCGTGAGATGTTGAAGCTCACGGATGAGCAGATCCGCGATACCTATCTTGCCGACGTCTACAAGATGTTTCCCGAATTGAAGGGCCACGTCAAGGAAACCGTCGTTCAACGCTGGGTTCCCGGCAATACCTATCGTCCTGCAGGCTTTAATTTCGAGCCGATGCTGGCTTATTGCAAGCGTGAGGACGTCGATATCCATTTTGCCGGCGATTACTTCGCCGAGATCGGCAACATGGAAATTGCAACAGGCTCAGCCCACGAGGCAGCCAAGCGTGCACGTGCACGGCTCCTCGCGAAGGGTCACAGGCCGAAAGCGCTACATGTCGTTGGCAGTGAACGTGGATCGGCAATCGGCTCCTGAGCTTTCGGGCAGAACCAGAATTGAGGGCGGCGCGCAAGTTTCGCCGCCCTTTTCGTTTCCGGCAGAGAATATGAGTGCGGACAAGCATCGATATTTTGGCCCACTCCGAGCCTCACCAGCCGGCAGCACAGGACACCATCCGGCTGCTTGTGCTTAATCCTTCCCGGGATGCAGAAAAACGACGCGGTTCATTGAAACCGCGTTGCCGCTTGGGAGCATCAGGTCGTTGATCGTTTTTCCTATGCCGCGAGATCGAGCGTCCTGGTCCAATTCCGGTACCAGGTCTCGAAGAGCTTGAGCTGGGCTTCGACATAGCCGCGCTGGCTCTTAGATAGAATATCGCTTTCGTTGAAGTGGAGGCCATATTCGGCGTCTCCCTTCAGGACCATCATGTGCTTGAAGAAGAGAACAAGATCGGGTCCTTCATCGAAGGAGGACAGGACTGCGAGGGCAGCTTCGAGTTCCAGCGCTTTGCTGCGGGCAACGGCATCTCCGGCGGCTGCAGACTGCGAAAGCGCACAGAGGTGCAGAACCTCCTTCGGAAGCACGTTGCCGATACCGGTAATTGCTCCCGTCGCGCCGCAATTGACGAAGCCATGGACGACTGCCGTATCGACGCCGATCATCAACGACACGTCATCGTCCTGGCTGGTGATGTTTTCGGCGGCGTAACGCATGTCCGCGAGGCCACCAAATTCTTTGAAGCCGACGAGATTGGGATGTTCTGTCCGCAGTGCAAAGAAGAGGTCGGCACGCGTAGCAAAGCCATAGTAGGGGCTGTTGTAAATGACGGCCGGGAGATCTGGAGCCACAGACAAGATTGCCTTGAAGTGTGCCTTCTGTGCGCTGATGACGGAGCCGCGCGACAGGACGCGCGGAATAACCATCAAGCCCTTGGCCCCGACTTTTCGTGCATGGGCAGCATGTGCGACCGCCGAGGCGGTGTTGACGGCACCGGTGCCGACGATGACAGGCACGCCAGCTTCAGCAAGCCGTGTTACGCCCTCCATGCGCTGAGCATCGGTGAGCAAGGGCCAATCGCCCATCGAGCCGCAATAGACCACGGCCGACATGCCCTGGGCGATAAGCTGTTTTGCCTTGCGCACGAGCGCATCGAAGTCCGGAGTGCGGTCCGGCTTGCATGGTGTCATCAGGGCGGGAATGACGCCGGAGAAAATATCGGCTTTCATGATAATCCTTCTTCAACTCGTGGAGAGAGGCGCACGCGAATCCGTGTGAGCCTCCAGCATCGATCAGCGCGCGGCGCCCGTTAGGAGCGACGGGTCGATCTTGTCAAGGGCGGCCTTCAATAGCGCAGTCTGTTCTGCGGTATATTGCGGGATCGGAGCACGAACCGGTCCAACCTTCAGGCCGAGCAATTCGCAAGCTGCCTTGACGCCGCTATTGTAGCGGCCGCTCGCGAGAACCTGGATCAGCGGGTTGATTTGCCGCCAAATCGACAGCAACGTGGCATCGTCGCCGTCCGTGCTGGCTTTCTGCAGCTTGGCGAGCGCCGGCGCTAGGAAGTTCGCGGACCCCATCACCATGCCAGGCGCTTTCAGTGCGAGTGCCGGGAGGATAAGGACATCTTCGCCATTGAAGAAGCTGACGTCGCCGCGATGGTCACTCAGGAACGTGTACATCTGCATGATGTTTGCAGAGGAATCCTTGATGTACTTGACCTGCGGGATCTCACGGGCAAGGCGCACGGTAAAGTCGACGTCCAGATGCAGACCAGTCGCGGGCGGGAAGTTGTAGGCGCAGATCGGGAGGCTGGTCGCCTCGGCAACGGCAGCGTAGTAGGCGAAGGCTTCATCGAAACCGATCGGCTCATAATAAGGCGTGGCAAGCATGATCGCCGTCGCGCCTGAACGCTCGGCATGCTTGGACAGTTCGACTGCCTCGCGCGACGATGTGGCGCCGGTGTGAGCCAGAACCGTCGCGCGGCCGGCTGTCTGTTCGACAACGATCTCGATGAGCTTCAGCCGCTCCTGGTGCGACAGGACGGAAAACTCGCCGGTGCCGCCGGCAGGGACGAAGCCATCGACGCCATCGGCGATGCTCTGATCGACGAGCTTGCGCAGCGCTGCCTCGTCGATTTTTTCGCCGTCCGGGGTGAGCGGCGTAACGATGGCGGAAAGAACGCCCTTGAGTGTCATTTGAAGTCTCCGATCTATCAGGGTTAAAGGGGTGCGAAGCCGTCTGCGAGGACGTCATCGGCATCCGCAGCAATGAAGAGAAAGCCGTTGATATAGGCGCGGCCGGTGAGGGCGGGTGTTATGAATTGGCGGTCGCCTGTCTTGCGGTAGCCTTCGCCAGTGACCCTAAATGTCGAGCCGATGATGCTTTCTGTCGTCAGGACATCGTCCGGGCGAAGTTTGCCCTCGGTTACCAGCTTGGCAAATAGTGCGCTGGTCCCGGTTCCACAGGGCGACCGATCGATCACGCCGGGGGGTGCGACGACGACAATCTTTGCCTTATCGGGCTGTTCGTCAGAATGGTTGTAGAAAAGAACCTGATAGACGTCGAGCAGGTTGCCCGTGAGCGGATCATGCACGCCGGAGCGTGTGTATTCCTCACGCAGCCGGCGAGCGACCCTTACGATTTCGGTCGCGTTGGCCCGGTCGAGCGATAGCCCGATCTTTGACGCGTCGACGGAGATGTAATAGTCGCCGCCATAGAGCAGTTCGACCGGCATGACCTTATCGTCGACGAGGACGTTGCTTCTAGCCACGCTGAAGGATTCGACATTCGTCAAAGTGATTGTCGTGAATTTTTGGCCGTCACGGCGAGCCGTGACACCGACGGGACCTGCCGGCGTGCGGATCTTGAATTTGGCAACGTTTTGATCCGCGCCCCAAAGATCGGGCAACAGATCCATTTCGACGATGACCGAGGCAAAGCCGATCATGCAATGGCCGCACATCGGTGGATAGGATCCCGGTTCAAGGATGACGGCACCGATATCGCATCCGTCCTCCTGCGACGGGATCGGCAAAACGGCGCAGGTCAGGCCGCCGCCCCGCGGCTCGTGCACAAGGCGCCGGCGCCAGTGGTCTGCATTGTCGCGCAACCAGATGCGTGCGGCGTCGACCGTTTGGGCATGCTCGGGCAAATCGATGCCTGCAAGAACAATCCGCGTCGGATTTCCGCCTGTGTGTGAATCGACAGCCATGATCTCCTGGCGATCGGCCCGATCGAGCCAGTCGATTGCGGATGTGGGCAGTGAACGTGAGATCCTCATTATCGCGCTACCTCAAACAGGGGCTTTCCAAGAGCGCTCACGTCGACAGAAATACCGAGGCCGGGGGCCGTTGGCGCCTTGCCTCGCCCCTGCTTGGAACGCGGCGCGTGACCGGCAATATGTTCGTTTGTCCAGTCATTGAAGAAGGAGGCATGCAGGAGTGCGTCGGGACGGGTGCTGGCGGCAACGTGCGACACGGCTGCCGTCGTGACATCGCCACCCCAGACATCTTCAATGCATATTGTCATGCCGAGGTCCTGCGCCAAAGACCGCATTCGCAGTGCGGCGGTAATGCCGCCAACGCGCGCCAGCTTGATATTCACCGAACCAGCGCCCGCTTCATATTTCGCGCGGTATAATTCGGCCGAGTTGACAACGGATTCGTCCATGACCAGCGGCAGCGAACTCATCTTCTGGACGATCGCGCAGTCGGCCGTGTCACGGCACGGCTGCTCGACATAGACGTTGAGGCCGGCAAGCTCTCTCACGGCAATGATACCGGCTTGAAGGTTCCATCCGCCGTTCGAGTCCGCCACGATGACGGCGTCATCGGGGCAGGCGGCGGCAACCGCGCGCGTGCGCTCGGCATCTTCGAACGGATCATTGCCGACCTTGACCTGGAAGCGATTGATGCCGACTGCACCACGCTTCTTCACGAAATCCACCATCTCGTCCGGCGATGCCAGCGGCACGGCTTCATATAAGGGGAAATCTTCCTGAGTGACGCCACCCAGAAGGCTGGAAATCGGAAGGGTGGCAACTTTGCCGAGGATATCCCAGCAGGCGATATCGATCGCGCTTTTTGAACTGTTCTGCCCGAGAAGAACCGAGTCCATCAGCCTGTGAACGGTCGAGATGTTCGTCGGGTCCAAACCGAGCAGGGCAGGAGCCATCACGCGAATACCTTCACGGGTCCCCTCGGCGAAGGCCGGCAAGTAGGTGCCGCCCAGCGTACTGCTCTCGCCCCAGCCCTCCAGGCCTTCGTCCGTGCGTATCCGAACAAGCGTCGAGGCCTGACTTTGAGCGGCTCGTCCTTGCGACATAACGTATTCGCCATGGGCGTAGGTGAGCTCATAGCCGTAGACTTCGATAGCAGCGATCTTCATGGAAATATCGACCCGATGTGATTGGTAATAGGTAATATATTACATGTAACCAAATTCGAGTCAATGCGGCCTGGTTTCCTCCTCCGGCCTTTGCAAACGCCGCCGGTCAAAAAAAATGGCCGCGCGAGCGGCCATTTGATGCCTGTGTGGGTTTTCGAGTTCAGCCGAAAAGCCAGGAGAGGTGCGCATTCAAGAATCGCTTTTCCGGGTCCATCCATTCGCGCACGCGCTCGAAACGATCGTAGTCCGGATAGAGATCACGGACGCGATCACGGTCGAGGAAGTGCAATTTTCCCCAATGCGGCCGAGCGGCATAGGCCTGCAGTTCTGCGTCAGCGGCCCTCAGAAAGGGCAGGTAGTCCTTGCCAATCACCCCGGATACCGAAATCGAGGTGCTGTCGCGACCCGTCTGCGGTGACAGAAATCCGCGATCGGCTTTCTGCCAGCGAACCTGCAAAGGGGAAATCTCATGCGGAAATTTTTCGAGCATCAGCGTCTGCATCGAGAGCACGACCTCGCGAGCGTCCTTTGCCGCGACCATGTATTCGAGTTCGTGGAACTCTGCGACCGTCGTGCCATCGGGGTAGATCCGATAAGCCCGGTCCGTGCGCCTGTTGAGTTCGGCGGAGGTCATCGACGCCTCCTCGAGGGGGACTTCGCGCAAGAGTTTGACGAAGCAGTGATCTGCGGGAACGTCACCGAGCTTATAGAGATGCGCGGATTGATCCGTCGGCATCCACCAGAACGAAAAATGCCGATATTCGTTCATCAGATAGTCCCACTGCCTGATGACCTCGGACATTGGCAGGACGATGTTTTCCTCTTTGAGGCCATAGGCCGGAACAAGTTGCAGTCCAATACGCAGGATCGGACCGAGCATGCCGAGCGATACCTGCGCGGCAAGAAGAGCCTCGATGTTGCTCTCGCCGATATCGACGACCTCTCCAGCCCCATTGATGATGCGCATGCTGGTGATCGTCGACGACATGGATCCGAAGCGCGAACCGGAGCCTTTTGTGCCAGTCGCGGTCGCTCCGGCCACAGTCTGGACATCGATGTCGCCTTGATTTGCGATCGACAGGCCATGGTTCCACAGAGGCTCGCCGAGATCGGCGATTCTGGAGCCGGCCCAGACGACGGCCCTTTTTGCTTCGCTGTCGGCAGAGATGACGCCGGACAGTTTCGAAAGATCCAGCAGGAGGCCCGGGGTCTCGACAACAGGCGTGAACGAATGGCCGCCTCCGGCAACGCGCACCGGCAGATCCGCGGCGAGCGCGCCTTGAACCGCGGAAATCGCTTCATCCTCTGATCCTGGGCGTACCACTTTTGCGGCATTGAAGGCTTGATTGCCTCCCCAATTCATCCATCGTGTCCCAGTCATTTCGCGGCTCCTTACGATTTTGGACATTATCGGAACTTGACACACTGATCGCTCACATTCACTATGTAAGCGGCTATCGGTTATCGATTACTAGAAAGTTCACCGAAGCGCTACAGTGAATTCGAGCCGTTCAGGGGAACGCGAAAGTGACACACGTTGCAGACAAGCTGGCAACCGACGACATCGAAAAGATGCCGGTCGTCCCGCTCAAATATTATGGACGATGGATTGCGGCAGGGATCTTGATCATCCTGTTTGCCGGACTTGTCGTCTCCATGGTCACCAACGCCAGGTTCCAGTGGCCGATCGTCGCCCAGTATCTCTTCGACGAGTCGATCATCTCCGGCCTTCTCGCGACCATCTGGTTGACCATCGCCGCTATGGCGCTGGGGATGATCCTGGGCACCGCCATCGCGCTGATGCGCATTTCGCAAAACCCGGTCCTCGGCAGCATTGCCTCCGGCTATCTCTGGATCTTTCGAGGGACGCCGCTCTTGGTCCAGCTGATTTTCTGGTACAATCTTTCGGCGCTCTATCCGCAAATCACCATAGGGTTTCCGTTCGGGCCGAGCCTCGGCTCCTTCGACGCCAACCGTTACATCACGGTCTATGTTGCGGCGCTGCTCGGCCTTGGTCTGAACGAAGGCGCCTACATGTCCGAGATCGTGCGTTCCGGCCTGAACTCGGTTCCTGTCGGCCAGCGCGAAGCGGCCGAAGCGCTCGGAATGTCGAGCTACAGGGTGATGATGCGCATCATCCTCCCGCAGGCCATGCGCGTCATTATTCCACCGACGGGTAATCAGCTTATCGGCATGCTGAAGACGACATCGCTCGTCAGCGTGATCGCGCTTCAGGAACTCCTGTATTCGGCTCAGCTGATCTACACCGCGAATTTTCAGACCATTCCGCTGCTGATCGTCGCTTCCATCTGGTATCTCGTTTTGACGACTGTCCTGTCGATCGGCCAGCACTTTCTCGAGCGTTATTTCGGCAGGAGCGATCACAGGCAGGAACCCGTCTCCTCGCATGACGATGTCGACAACGACAGCGCAAGGAGCGCCTGATATGCTCGCATCCACGTCTATTCCATCATCGCTCCATGCTGTCGTTGCTTGCGGCGTTCGAAAGTCTTACGGAATTCACGAGGTTCTTAAAGGCGTCGATCTGACTGTCGACTATGGCAAGGTCTGCTCGATTCTTGGCCCATCCGGTTCAGGAAAAAGTACGTTTCTGCGCTGCATGAACCATCTTGAGCGTCTGAACGGCGGCATTCTCCAGGTCGGAGGCGCCATGGTCGGCTATCGTCAGCACAATGGCAAACTTTACGAGATGAGGAAGTCTGAAGTCGCTCGCCAGCGCGCCGATATCGGCATGGTCTTTCAGAGCTTCAATCTATTCCCGCACATGACGGTCCTGCAGAACATCATCGAGGCGCCCGTCAATGTGCGCAGGATCCCGAAGCGGGAGGCTGTCGGCTATGCCATGGAATTGCTCTCCAAGGTCGGTCTGAGTGCCAAGGCGCAAGCCTATCCGAGAACGCTATCGGGCGGTCAGCAGCAGCGCGTGGCAATTGCGCGGGCGCTGGCGATGAAGCCGAAGCTCATGCTGTTCGACGAGCCGACGAGCGCTCTCGACCCTGAACTGGTCGGCGAAGTCTTGAGCGTCATGCGAGCACTGGCTGCTGACGGCATGACGATGATCGTCGTGACACATGAATTGGGATTTGCTCGCGAGGTTTGCGACAAGGTCGTCTTCATGGACGGTGGCGTCGTTGTGGAAGAGGGCAGCCCGGAAGAACTGTTCAACAACACCAGGACCGCCCGAGCCAAGTCCTTCCTCGGCAAGGTTCTCTGAATCCTTAAAAAATGGAGTGATCATGCTTTCCCTTCCCACGACGGCGAAGACTAAGGCCTATATCGGCGGCACATGGGTCGATGCTGCGGACGGTGCGGTTTTCGACAATCTCAATCCAGCGACCGGCAAGATTTTGAACAAGATCGCCGCGTGCTCGGCAATTGACGTCGACAAGGCCGTCAAGGCGGCCCGCGCTGCCTTCCAGGCCGGCAACTGGAGCCGGCTCGACCCCCGCGAACGCAAGAGAATCCTGCTTCGTTTCGCAGATCTCGTCGAAGCCAATGCGGCGGAATTGGCTCTTCTCGATTCGATCGACGCCGGCAAACCCTTGATCGATTGCGAAACGCTCGATCTACCCGATGTCGTCAACAATATCCGTTGGTACGCGGAAGCCATCGACAAGGTCTTCGGCAAGCTCTCTCCCACGGGTGAAGGTAATCTAGGCCTCATCGTGCGTGAAGCAGTCGGTGTTGTCGGTATGGTGCTGCCGTGGAACTTCCCGGCCGGGACCTTGTCGTGGAAGATCAGCCCTGCTCTCGCAGCCGGCAACTCCATCGTCGTCAAACCCGCCGAACTCGCCTGCCTCTCAACGCTGCGCATAGCCGAGTTGGCAACCGAGGCCGGAGTTCCGTCAGGCGTCTTCAATGTAGTTCCGGGTCTCGGGCATGTCGCCGGCAAGGCTCTCGGCCTTCATCCCGACGTTGACGTGTTGACCTTTACCGGCTCGACGGAGATCGGCAGACAGTTTCTGCGCTACTCCGCTGACAGCAACCTCAAAAAAGTCGTTCTCGAATGTGGGGGCAAAAGCCCGCAGATCGTCATGGGCGATGTAGCAGAGCAGCTCGAGCAGATCGCCGAAAACCTCGCGGGCGCAGCATTCTGGAATATGGGACAGAACTGCACATGCGGTTCGCGTATTCTCGTGCATTCGTCGATCAAGGACGCTTTTGTCAGCGCGCTTGTCAATGCTTCGAAGGCCTGGACGGTCGGCGAACCGACCGATCGGGCGAGCAAGATGGGGCCTCTGATCGAGGAGGCGGCACTGAAGCGCGTCATGGGCGCAATCGCAAGATCGAAGTCCGATGGCGCAACCATCGCGACCGGCGGCAGCCAGGTGCTGAAAGAGACGGGCGGTTGGTTCGTCGAACCGACGATCGTGGACGACGTCAAGCAGACAATGGCGATCGCACGCGATGAGATCTTCGGCCCGGTGGTCGCGGTGTTGCCGTTCAGCACCGAAGAGGAGGCGATTGAGATCGCCAACAACTCATCCTACGGTCTAGCCGCAACCGTATTTTCGAACGACATCAATGTCGCGATGCGTATGGCGCGCAAGATCCAGGCAGGCACCGTTGCCGTCAATGGTTATGGCGAGGGCGATATCACCACTCCATTCGGCGGATATAAGACATCCGGCTTCGGCGGGTACGATAAGGGGATCGAAGCTTTCGATCAGTACACGCAGATGAAGACGATCTGGGTCACTCTCAGCTGAGATCGAATTCGGTCGCGCAACACTGCATCAGATGGAAAACTGCGTCGCGCGACCAGCGATGAAATTCAGGGAAGCATCCCGACGGGGTGCCTTCCCAAGCTTAAGGCTTCACAATGAGTGACACCGTTACAATCACGGTTGCGGAAGCAATCAATCTCAGCATGACCATTTTGCGGCGTACGGGTCTCAGCGAAGCACAATGCGATGCCGTCAGTGATGTCGTCGTCAGGACGCAAATCGACGACTGCCATTCGCACGGGCTCTATCGACTTCTGGGGTGTGTTCATTCGATTGCCGTCGGGCGGATCAATAAGACTGCCGAGCCAAAGCTCAGCGACATGGCGCCCGGGATCGTCAGGGTCGACGCGGATCACGGATTTTCCTCGCTCGCCTATCGTGCGGGAATTGACGCTGTCGTCGCAAAAGCCCGAGTGCAGGGACTTGCGGCGCTGGCCATCAACAATTGCTATCATTTCTCGGCGCTTTGGCCTGAAGTGGAACCTCTGGCCGACCAGGGGCTTGCAGCCATCGCATTGACGCCGAGTCATAGCTGGGTTGCGCCTGCCGGTGGCACGCAGCCCGTATTCGGGACCAATCCCTTTGCCTTCGCCTGGCCCCGTCCGGGTCAACATCCGTTTGTCTTCGATTTTGCAACCAGCGCAACCGCACGCGGTGAGATCGAGCTTCATCGTCGCGCCGGTAAGCCGATAGCAGACGGGCTCGCTCTCGATGATAAAGGATCGCCCACGACAGATCCGACCGAAGCACTGAAGGGTGCGATGCTGACCTTTGGCGGTCATAAAGGATCGGCTTTGTCGACCATGGTGGAGCTTTTGGCCGGGCCTTTGATCGGCGATATGCTGAGTATCGAATCCAAGGCCGATGATGCGCAAATCGGTGCTTCGCCCCTGCATGGTGAGTTGATCCTGGTTTTTGATCCGGAGAGCTTCCTGGCAGGTGCGCTCGGTGAAAATCTTGCGAGGGCAGAGCTCCTGTTCGATGCGATCACCGGACAAGGCGCAAGACTGCCCTCGCAGCGCCGCTACGAAGCGAGAGAGCGAAACCAACGCGGCGGACTAACCATACCCGCTGCTCTTTTCGGCGAATTGCTCGAGCTTGCGGGTCTTGCGCCGGCATCGGGCACATTCAGGCAGACGGCCTAAGTTTCTTTCCCTCAATTGCAAGAGGTTTTACGATGAAAGTCGAAGGAAAACTCCTTATCGGCAGCAGCTCGGTCTATGGTTCAGGCGGCGACATTTTTGCTATTGCGGCCGAAGACGGTCAAAGATTGTATCCACCCTTTGGAGGTGCCGGTCGCCGTTTTCGAAGCCTCCAGTTTTTCCCGGGCCGTCTCAGTCGCCGGAGGTGACACTGCATCTGCGTTCGCGGTGGGTTGGCCCATCATAGTAAAGGCCCATTCCGCGCACCTGGACACTGCAGACCTCATCGAATAGGCAATGCAGTGATCCGCCGTAGAAGGTCGCCCTGTTTCGCCGCCATGATTGTCCTTGCGGGTGGCGTTTTGAAGTTGAACGCATAACGAGCATTTGAAAATTCCGCCAAGACGTGCCAAAGTCTTGGTCTATCAAATGTTATCGATTACCGATTCGGACTAGACCATATGGACAACCAGCTGCAGCAGACAAACCTGCGTGATCAGGCGCTTGCGGTTCTCAAGCTGCGATTGGTATCGGGCGATCTCGCTCCCGGGAAAATCTATTCCGCGGCATCGCTGGCCGCGGAGCTCGGGGTTTCGAACAGCCCTGTTCGTGAGGCGATGCTGACGCTTGTCAACCAGGGTCTGATGGAAACCGTTCGAAATCGAGGATTCCGGGTGGTGCCGCTGAGCGACAAGGAACGGAAGAACGTCTACGATCTGCGCATTTTGTTGGAGATTCCGTCGATGGCCAAGTTGGCCACGATGAAGGAAAAGGTGGTCGAACGCCGGGAAGAGTTCTCAAAGATTGCTTCCGACATGGTGGAATGTGCCAAGAAGGGCGACGTGGTCGGCTATCTGGAGTTCGACCGCGAATTCCATATGAGGCTCCTGGGCATCCTCGAAAATGACCACCTGACGTCGATTGTCGGCAATCTGCGCGACCAGGCCCGTCAATATGGTCTGAAGACGCTTTCAGAACGGGGCACCCTGGTGAAGTCTGCCGAAGAGCATCAACCTATTCTGGATGCGCTAATAGGCGGCGACAAGAAGCTTACCACCAAGCTCATGACCGAACATCTCGCCCACCACGTGAGCGACTGGGCAGGTTGAAATCCCTAAGCCTATATCGAACGATGATGTTTGAGCCATGCGGCGTCGGCACTGAGCGCTTGGCTGCATGGCCTCCACACTTCATTATGCGATCAGAGAAGCGCGGGAAATTATCGCCGCCTTCCAGGCAATTATCCGCAAGAAATCTCTCGGCGATCTCGATCAGTGGCTGGAACGCGCCCGATCAGGCTTGGTCGCCTCCTTTGCAAACGGTGTCGTCAAAGACCGAGCAGCAGTAAGCGCTGCGATCACTTCGCCTTGGTCCAATGGCCAGACGGAGGGGCACATTACCAAACTCAAACTCGTGAAACGCCAGATGTAGGGTCGAGGACAGATCGACCTCCTTCAGGCCCGCGTTGTTGGCGCCGGATAGGCCCATCACCACCAAAATTGCGTCAGAGCCTATTTTGTTCGTATCCCTTCGGCGAGGGCCGCGGCACTTATGATTTCGGCTCGTCTGCCATGATGCGTTCGATTTTTTCCTGATCGCATTGCCCGTCGACAAGGAACTGACAAACACCGCCTTCCCAGGTGCGGATATCGGCGAGGAACTCCTTCAGGCTTTCGATCCCCCGGTCGGTAAACGTCGTGATGCCCTCTTCGCTGCCGTCATGAGCATGGATCATCTCGCCATAGTCGATGTTGTCGGAGTTGCTGGCGACTTCCTGGAGGAGTTCGAGGTTCTCGCCGATTAGCTTGGCGACGTAGTCGATCGTATAGACATGCGTCGGGCGCGCCATCAGGCAGCAACCTGCCTGGCATGGCCTACGGCAGACCAGTTCCAGGGCAGCAGGTCCGGCAGCCGTGATACGGGAATGCCGGGCATGCGGGCGAGCACATCGGCCAGCCAGGCCTGCGGATCAATATCGTTCATCTTTGCCGTGACGATCAGGGAATACATGAAGGCAGCGCGCTCGCCCCCACGCTGGGAACCGGCGAATAGCCATGCCTTTCTTCCCAGAGCAATACCGCGCAGGGCGCGTTCGGCTGCATTGTTCGAAAGGCAAAGCCTGCCGTCATCAAGGAACCGGGTGAAGGCTTCCCAGCGTCCGTCCTTCTCGAACATGTAGTTGATCGCCTTGGCGACGGGATTGTGCTTCGACATCTGGGGGCGCTGGGCCATCAGCCAATCGTGCAGTTCCTCGACGAGCGGACGAGCATGCTGCTGTCGGGCGGCTAACCGTTCCTCGGCGGACTTCCCGTTTATACTGCGCTCGATCTCGAAGAGCGCGTCGATGCGGGCGACGGCCTCAAGCGCGACAGGCGATATCTCGTGGGCAGGTTTACCCTTGCGCACGTTGCCGGCGATGTCTGCCAGTTCGAAGAACTTGCGGCGTGCATGGCTCCAGCAGAGCGCGCTGATCACCGGCGCGGGGCTGCGACCGGCACGATAGAGGTTGTTGTAACCACCATAGGCATCGGCCTGCAGGGTGCCATGCCACCCGGCGAGGTGTCGATTTGGATGGGTCTTCTCGCGATCGGGTGAGAAGTGGAAGAGGGCTGCAGGAGGCGCGCCGCCCGCGAAGGGATGGTCATCGCGCACATAAGTCCATAACCGTGCCTGCCGCGTTGCACCTCTGGCCAGCAGCGGCACGGTTGTGTCGTCGCCATGCAGCCGCCCGGCGGCCAGCACATGGGCGCGGATCAGATCATGGATCGGCTGCAGCGCCGTCGCGCAGGCACCGACCTGATCGGCCAGCGTGGAGAGGCTGAGATCGACGCCTTCCCTGGCGTAGCGCTCAGCCTGGCGGTTCAATGGCTGATGTTGGCCGAACTTCTCGAACAGGATCGTCGCCAGCAAGTTCGCTCCCGCCCATCCACGCGGCGTCGCATGGAAAGGTGCCGGTGGCTGGCTGATCTTCTCACAGTCCCGGCAGGTGAACTTCGCGCGCACCGTCTGGATCACCTTCCACTGGCGCGGGATCGCCTCCAGCGTCTCGGTGATGTCTTCGCCCATCTTCACGATCCGGGCCGAGCCGCAACAGGCGCAGTGCGCGGGAAACGGCTTACGGGCTGGCCGGCGGCGTTCGAAGGCTGAGACATTTGTGATCTTCGCTGCCACGCGTTCCGCCGCGATCTCGTCCTCGGTGGCGGCGGCCTCGAGTTCTTCGAGCTGCAACTCCATCTGGTCGATCAGCCGGACGCGCCGTTCCGAACTCTGGCCGTACTGCTCGCGGCGCATTTTGGCGATCTCGAGCTTGAGGTGCCGGATCATCGCCTCGGAGGTCGTCACGACGGCGCGCACCTGCGCGAGATCGGCCTCGTCGGAGGCGGCACGCGCTTCCGATGCCGCAAGCGCGGCGCGCAGTCTGGCTATCTCCGAAGCAGCATCATCCATGGCCGGAAGCTACCATGACGTACGTCGAAAGCCCAACAAAAACAGAGCAATGCAGGTGATCAGCCTGCCTTCGAAGGCCGCTGCGTCCAGCGCGGGTTGCGCCAGTCGATACCTTCCAGGAGATAGCCCAACTGCGCCGACGATACGGGCACGGCGGAGCCGCTTGGGCTGACCGGCAGATGAACTTGCCGGCCTCAAGGCGCTTTATGTAAAGCGACATGCCGACGCCGTCATGCCACAGGACCTTGATCAGATCACCCTTGCGACCTCGGAAGCAGAAGACTTCGCCGCCATGAGGATCGCGGCCAAGACCTTGCTGCACCTTCAGCGCCAGGCTGTTCATGCCGCAACGCATGTCCGTCACCCCGCCTGCAATCCATACCTTCACCCCGGCCGGAAAGGCGATCATGACCCATCCACGACGGGCAACAGGCGGGCAAGGATGGTCGGATCGAGCGAAGCCGGGATCGTCAGGCGACGACCGTTCGGCAGGCCGATCTCGATCGTCTTGTTGTCCTCAGATCGGAGAGGTGGGGCTACCTCGCAAGATGCCGCCGCCGGCGGCGAAATCGAAAGTGGCACGAAGCCTGTTGAAGCGGAACCGCTCAGAAGGCCGCTACGGTATTCCCGACGCCAACGGGTCAACAATGACCGCGACAATCCATATCGCCGCGCCGTCGCCGAGCCTTGCCGAAAACCTTGCAGGCTCTCCTCAACGATCCGAACCTTCTCTTCGTCCGACCAATCCCGCCGGCGACCAAGATCATCGGCGGACAAGACCTCAATGGGCGAAATGATTGTAGCGCATGACATAAGGCATGCACTTAAAGCCAATCAGAAAATCGGGGCAGACGGCCTTCGGCGGAGGGATACTTTTGTTCGCCAGGATCGCCTCGAGGTTGCCGACTTCGTTACCGAGTGGAGCAACTACAATGCGTTCGTCGTCAACGGGCAGTCAGTTCATGCCGCGGGGTTTGACTGACATTTGCGGCCACAAGATCGCAATTCTTGCGGGATCGTCGGGTGCGCCCGCCATGGAGGTCGGAAAGAAGCGTTGTGAGGAAGCCAGCCAGGCCGCCCCTGATGTCAGCAGCTTCCCTGCAATGGCAGACGCCGTCCTGGCGCTGTCGAGCAACCGTGTCGAGGCTGTTTTGATGGGCCGGGAAGTTGGTCTTGCGATGATCAAGCAAGGCCAGCCGTTTGCCACTACCGGAAAAGTTGGCGGCGGTCCGACCGCGACCGCGGTGGCGCGCACCGAAGACAGCGACAATTTGCTGGAAGCCATTCAGGCAGCTTATGTACATCTGATCACGTCAGGCACCTATGAAAAGATACATAGGCGCTGGGGTACCGACTACGGGATGATCGATAACCCCACAATTTACCGCAGGGGAGACCAGCCGCCTTCCTACGCAAACTGAACCAATGAAGCGTCCCGTTCTCGCCGCCCTGGAAGGTCAAATGAAGCACCGGACCAATCCTTTCAGTCTCCATCTGATCGTGTTCGCCCTAGTCGTATGCAGTGCAATCGCCATGTTGGCTGTCGCAGCTCGGAGTAAAACATCTGATCGCGCAAAGACGAGCAGAGTGGGCGCGGAGCGCTTGTCAGAACTCATGATCACTGGCGTGACTTTTTAGAGCATCGAACATTTAGTTGGACGCATATCTGGCGTCCTTGGGGAAGCTCCGGCATTCGGTTGGATGGATGAGATTACAGATATCGCCGAATTTTCTGACCTGCATTCTCGAAATGAACACTGTGCCGGAAACCTCAGACACACAGTTTGTTTCGGCTCACGGTATGGATTTTATCGATTGGCGTTACCTATTTTAGACGGTCGAACTTTCCAGGATGCCCACTGTGGACGCTTCGAGTCCCCATCGCTTAGAATGGACTGGCCAGAGCTTCTAGGAACGCTTCGCGGCCAGGGTTGTTGAATGCGTCCTGTCTGAGACTACCCGCCGGCGCTGTCATGCCTTGCATAAAGAATGTGATCAGCTCTTCAATTACGCGATTGGGATCCCCGGTGTCGCAACACCCATCGGACAATCTGTGTAATCGATTCGAACCTAATGCATCGGAAACCAACTGAAGGAAACCGCCGACCACCATGTAGTAGCGCCAGCAGACCTGCTCGTAGGGGACACCGGGGGCTGCGCGTGAAATTGCATCAATGAAGCGCTTTGCCACACGATCGTTCAGCTCGGAATTCTTTTCACCGAGAAAAGGCCGAGCGACAGCATAAACCTGAAACATCAAACGGGGCAGATAGACTACGGCGCCTTCCTGTCCGATCGAACTGCGAATGGTTGGCTCAACGATTGCCCGTAGCACAAGCTCGAGATCGAGAGGACCATCACCGGCCTGCGCTTCGATTTGGTCTAAAAGGGCAAGACGTCTTTCTTGCAGGGGAGCAAGGAGGGTTTCGAAAACCTCGTGGATAAGGTTTTCCTTTGATCCGAAGTGGTAGTTGATGGTGCCGAGATTCACGCCCGCCGCACCTGTAATATCCCGAACCGAAACAGCATCGATGCCCTGTTCTGCAAATAAGCGGGCGGCAACTTCCAAGACACGGTCTCTAGGAAGGCGCGCGTCCATTTTCTTATTCATTCATTTTATACCTCTCTAGGCCGAATGCTTACTACCTCATAATCAGTTGACATGCAAACGTATGTATGATTATGAATTCATACGAACGTATGAATGCGCAGGGTTCGTGGAGCGCCTTGATGCAAGGAGGTGTGCATTTGGCGAGGAGAGGACAAAAGATGACTTAGCGGGCCGTCCAGTACGCTCGTCCATAAAGCAGGCATTGCTTTGTCCCCTTGAAAGCTAAGGAATCAGAGCGTCATTGCCGTTTGCGGCGCGCAATTGAATTGGGTGAGAGACCCTCGGTGCGAGGTAAGATTGTGGCGTTCAGCTTTTCATGGAGAACCTTTTGCACCGCGGGCCGCATGTTACGCGGTCAGCGTGGATGCCGCAGTTATCTTTTGAGCTCGTTCAAATCGAGAGCCATTGCAATCCAACGAAAGCCGGGCTGTCTTGCATCGTTCTTCTACGGAGACAACGGGAGACAACGACGAATGCGCTCTCTCCAGTTGAGCTACAGGCCATCCAAGCGGTTACCAAGACGATCGAGAGTGAATTCGCAATCTATCCGTGCATGTCGGACATGTTTTCACGGATCGAACCTTTCCTCATTACAAGAGGTCTTCAGGTAAGTCGTGGGATCGTACGCTGGAGACGATCGCTACACCGTGCAACTGAGTTGCGTCCGGAACTCACTGCAACTCAGATCGAAAACGTGAAACGTCTATCGACGGAAAAGTCCAAAGGAGGATAAGTTATGGACACCAAAGTAACCTCGTCGGAGCATTACGGCTCCCAATTCGATCTCGATATCGGCGAATTGGTGGAGCCTAATCGGATTCATCGCAGGGTCATCACCGACCCCGACGTGTTCGAACTCGAAATGGACCGCATTTTCGGACGATCCTGGATTTATGTCGGACACGAAAGCCAGATTCCGCAACGCGGTGACTACTTCACCACGCAGGTTGGTCGCCAGCCCGTCGTTATGACGCGCCACGAGAACGGGCAGATCTATGTGCTCGAAAACCGCTGCCCGCATAAAGGCGCGCTCGTCTGTCCGGATCGCAATGGCAACGCGAAGCGTTTCATGTGCATGTATCATGGCTGGCGCTTTGACGGTGACGGTTCACTCGTCTCTGTACCCGTACATTCTGGCTATGATGAGACGGGTTTCGACGCAAGAGATCCAAAGAACGGCATGCGGCAATTGCCTCGCATACATAACCACAAGGGCTTCATCTTTGCATCGCTTACCGCAGATGGTCCAGATTTCGACAGCTGGGCGGGAGAAGGGTTGCGAGGGTTGAACAATGTAATTGACCGTGCTCCAACTGGCGAGCTCGAGGTTGTTGGTGATTGCTATAGGACTATACAAAACAATAACTGGAAGATCTTTGTCGACAATATGAGCGACGGGATGCACACCTCCTTCGTGCATCATCAGATGGCGCGTGCCGCACAACACACGCTCGAAAAATTCAAGGGTCAGGCGCGTCCTGGCGGTCTGGACGTGGCGGCTCAACTCGCCGGTGAACCTGACCAAATGGCGAAGGTCGATCTCGTCGCTCATCCGCATGGACATTTCGATATGGCGGCTTTCGCTCCCGACCTGCAGGGCGCGGATGCTGAACTATACAGGACTTCAATCGTGGCACGCCATGGGGAGGAGCGGGCAAATGCCGTCCTCGAGCGCAATTTTCATAATGTATTGATGTTTCCGACGATCATTATGCAGGCGTCGCTTCAGCAGATGCGCGTTATTCGTCCGCTTTCGGTCGACAAGACGATGCTGGAGATTTGGGTATTCCGCTTCAAGGGAGTTCCCGAGAGCTTCTCGCGTCGCGCGGTGATGGCGGGAAATTTCGCAAATTCACCATCGAATGTTGTCGCCGCGGATGACTTCGAAGCCTATTTCCGCGTGCACGCCGGTCTGAAGGGACCGCAGTCGGAATGGATTAGTCTACACCGAGAAGCGAACCGCGATCTTCCTGTTGGCGCCAGCCTGAGGGGCCTCACCGGCAATTCAGAGGTCTGTATGCGAAACATGTACAAGGCCTGGCGTGACTACATGACGGCAAAGTAAGTGCGGCAGCAATATCGGAGGAATGATATGTTGAATATATCACAAGAGTTTGTTCTCAGTCGGAGTGAAATCGAGGATTTTCTTTTCCGCCAAGCCGAATATATAGACAACCGAGACTATGAATCTTGGCTGAGCCTCTTCACGCAGGACGGTACGTACTGGATTCCAGCAAGGCCTGAAGATACGGATCCTGAAACACAATTGTCCTTCATGTATGATGATCTTCCGACTATGGTGGCGCGGTGTGAACGATTGTTGGCTTTTGGCACCGCTGGGCAACAGCCGATAACACGTAGTAGTCACCTCATCAGCAATGTGTATCTTGGCGGCACGGACGGCAATGGAAGTTTCGTGACCCATTCCCGGTTTCATGTGACCCAGTTCCGGCGCGACGTTTTGAAGACCTATTCCGGCGCATATACGCACCACCTCGTCGTGACCAATGAGGGTGTCAAGATCCACAAGCAACGCGTTGATCTTATCGACTGCGACGGTGTTCAGGACACCATTCTGCAAATCTACCTGTGAGAATTCTTCTATCGAAAGAAGGGAGCCAATTGAGCGAACAAAGGTGGTTCGCGGCCTTCTTCTCTCGGCTACCCAAAGTTACCACCGCGCGAGCTGGGAGGCTCCGGAGGCCCTCTTGTGAGGGCTCGAGCGTGACAAAAGACAAATGGAGGAGAGAATGACTAGCAGCAAAAGCGTTGAAAACTTACTGGATGGCGTCAAGCCCAATCCGTTTATGATCCGAGTGTGGGTCTTATGTGGTTTGATATTACTCTTCGATGGCTATGATCTAACCGTCATCTCCTTCATCGCGCCTGAACTCGTCAAGGAGTTTGGCTTCGACAAGTCATTGCTTGGAGCTCTCTTCGCATCGAGTTTGGTCGGTTTTGCGTTGGCAGGACCGCTGCTCGGATTAATTGGCGACCGATATGGACGTAAATCCACGATCATATTGAGCTGTCTGCTCTTTGGTGTTGCCACGCTCGCGATGATGCTGACGACAACAATTTCGGGGATGATAGTGTGCCGTTTTATCGTCGGGCTTGGATTGGGTGGCGCTTTGCCGACAACCACGGCGATGATTGCTGAGTTTGCCCCTAAAGGAATGCGTGTCCGTGTGCTGGCCCTTGTTTCGACAGCCGTGCCGTTGGGGGCAATGGTCCCGGGTTTACTCACGGCGGCGTTAGTTCCCAGCTATGGTTGGCAAATTTTAGTAATCGTGGGAGGCGTCTTGCCTGTGTTCCTAGCGATCTGTCTCATATGGGCGATGCCGGAATCAATCAAATACTTGGCGTTGCGACCGAAATCGCATGCTCGGCTGGCCGCACTGCTCAAGCGGCTTGCTTCGGCACTGCCGGCACTCGAAGTTGGGGGAGTCGCAAAACAAAGTACCCGCGATAATTCTCCGGCTCGGCTGTTCAGTCATGGACTGGCTGGGATTACGCTGTTGATGTGGGCGTCGTTCTTTCTCAACGCCATGGCGCTTTATCTGGTGATCAACTGGCTGCCCCTCGTGCTGCAGAGCCAGGGCATGAGCGTTTCGCAAGCTGGACAGTACTCGGCTCTTTTTGCAGGCGGCGGTTTAGTTGGCGGCTTTATGATCGCCGCATTAATCTCGTGGATGGGCGTCCTCCTTTTGCCGATCTTGTTCATCGTAGCCGTTCCCTTCCTCGTTGCATTCGCGTCGTTTGATCTTCCCCACATCGGAATCATTCTGTGCGTCTTTATCCCGGGGCTCTCGGTGGGCGCCCTACAGGTTGCCTGTGTCACGATTTCGGGACTTCTGTACCCTACTGCAATTCGGGCGAGTGGCATTGGCTGGGGGCTCGGGGTCGGGCGGATCGGAGCCATCGTCGGACCATTTGTGGGAGCGGCGATATTGGCGTTGCAATTGCCTGAGCGACAAATGATCTCATTCTCAGCGATCCCCATGGCCGTTGGAGGGATCGGCGCGTTCATCCTCGTTATCTTGTGCTATCGGCGCTTTGGCAGCCTGCAAGTCGACGAGTTATCTCCCGAAACTCCGCTCGCTTCCGTTAGCAGCCCCACTGAACAAGCCTCCAATTTTTCGCACTAAGGTACAACCACCCATAGCCCGAACCTGTTGAACATCTCCGAGCATCGAAAGAAGGCCGATATGAATGTTAGCGCGAAGTCTACCACCATTTCTGCAGGTGACGAGAATATCATCGTACGCACCAACATCACCTACGCGACGCACGATGGTGTCGAGTTGCGTGGAGATTTATATCTGCCGGGCGAGGGCGGCAATCTGCCGGGCGAGGGCGGCAGCCCGTTTCCCGTCGTTATCGCCGCGCCGGGAGGTGGTTGGCGCGTCTGCGATCCGAGGGCCGCGAAGAATTGGGGGCCGTATTTCGCGCGACACGGGATAGCCCTGTTTGGATTCCAATATAGGGTCGCCGACGGCATCAAGATGTTCCCTGAGGCGGTGTGCGATGTTATCAGCGCCATTCAATTCGTGCGCGGAGCAGCAAGCGAACTCGACATCGACCCCGGAAGGATCGCGCTGCTCGGCTCTTCGGCAGGCGCCCATGTGGCCTCACTTGCCGCCCTTGCCGGCGATACGCCGCTGTTCAAGAGTTCCAAGCCTTGCAATGGTTATGAAGCCATCGACTTTTCGGTAAGGGCCCTTGCGGGCATCTATGGCGTCTACGATTTGTTCGCGCTTTGGCAACACGAGATTGCGAATATCACAGATGTGAATGAGCGGCGATCCGAATGCCTCATTGGCGCTCCGCCCTATGCCGACCAGCAGCGCTATTTTGAGGCATCTCCGATAAGCTATGTGCGCTACGCTGCAAATAAACTGCCGGTGTTTCTATGCTATGGAACCGCCGACGATATCGTCAACCCGGAACAGCAATCGGAGAAGTTTCTCCGATTGCTGAAGCAAGCAGGATTTCGCGTTCACGGTCATCCGATCATCGGTGCGGGGCATTTCTGGTTCAGCGAGGAGCCCGTTGACGAGCCGGGTAGCTACTCGAGTTTCCTGGCACCCCGCCTCCTTCGTTTTGTGAAGCAATATCTATAGTATTTGTCAGTGGTGCGCAAAAGTGGGCGCAGTATGGCCTTGGCAAGTGCTTTACCGAAGCCATCAGGCCGCTTGCATGGATTTTGGCGTGGAAGCCTACTTTGGACGATCGATTGTTTTGACGGTATCCATCCGGCGAAGGCTGCGGCATTTATGATTTCGGCTCGTCTGCCACGATGCGTTCGATCCTTTCCGGATCACATTGATCGTCCACAAGGAACTGCCGGACACCGCCATCCCAGGTGCGGATATCGGCGAGGAATTCCTTTAAGCTCTCGATGCCCCGGTCGGTGAAGGTTGTTATGCCCTCTTCGCTGCCGTCATGGGCATGGATTATTTCGTCGTAGTCGATGTTGTCGGAGTTGCTGGCGATTTCCTGGAGGAGTTCGAGGTTCTCGCCGATCAGCGTGGCGACATAGCCGATCGTGTAGACATGGGTCGGCGCGCCATCAGGCCGCCATCTGCCGAGCGCTGCCGGCGGTCCAGTTCCACGGCAACAGTTCCGGCAGGCGTGATACGGGCATGTTGGGCATGAGGGCGAGGACATCCGCCAACCAGGCCTGGGGATCTATATCGTTCATCTTCGCGGTGACGATCAGGGAATACATGAAGGCGGCGCGTTCACCGCCGCGCTGGGAGCCGGCGAATATGCTCGTGATGACAGACCATGGCAGGGAGCCGATCCACCGGGCGTCGTCTATGTCTACGCGCCCGATCGCAAAGGCGAACGTCCGATGGCCCATCTCGGCGGCTTCGTCGGTGTGCTGCAGGTGGACGGATATTCCGGCTATCGCGCGATCGCCGCGGGCAACAGCGTGTCTTTGGCATTTTGCTGGAGTCATGTGCGCAGGCGCTTCTACGAGCTCGCCGCTGCCGATCCCGCACCGATCGCCAGCGAAGCGCTCAGGCGCATCGCCGAACTCTACAGGATCGAGGACGATATCAGGGGCAGAACCCATGAGGAACGCCGCGATGTGCGGCAGGCCAAGAGCCGCCCGATCGCTGACAACCTCGCGCCATGGCTGACCGAGCAACTCGCTCTTATCAGCCAGAAGACCAAACTCGCCGAAGCCATCCGCTACACGCTGTCCTGCTGGGATGGCCTGACCCGCTTTATTGACGACGGCTGCATTGAGATTGACTCCAATACCGTCGAGCGTTCAATCCGACCTATCGCCCTCAATCGGAAGAATGCACTCTTCGCCGGCTCCGACGCGGGAGCCGACCATTGGGCGACAATCGCCTCACTCATTGAAACGGCAAACTCAACGGGGTCGAGCCGATGGCCTACCTGACGGACGTCATCACCAAAATCGTCAATGGCCATCCGAACAGCCAGATCGACCAGTTGTTGCCGTGGTCATATCGCCCGGATAAAATGGTTGGGTAGCTCCACCGACGGGTATATCATGACTGATAAAAGCACCATTTGGGAACAGGATGGAATTGATTCCGGCTGGTTCCTCGCCAAGGACATTGGGTCGGTTCGCAGCACCGCCAGCTACCGCCCCGGCGGATGGTGGTTCCTGGCGAAATGGCTGCCCGATACCGAGGAGCATGATATCGGGCCATTCAAAACCAAGGCTGCGGCGATGGCCGAAGCGGAGCGCCTTGCTGCCCTGCAGTAACGACGGAACCGGTCAACCCCTGAATACCGTGCTGTCAGAACATCGCTTACGGTTCTGACGTGCATCCGCAACCAGTTAGCGCCCGAGTTCGGCGGCACGAATGCGAATGTCGCGCCAGGCCGCTAGCATCGGCAGAACGATGGAAGCAATTTGGTCCTGATCGGCAAGAAGGCGTCGAACGTTCTTCTCGAACGTGGTTCCCTTACCTGCGGGAACAGCCAGGCCGAACGTTTTCATGATTCCACGAATCTGGTTCGAAAGCTCAGTGGTGATCCTGACCAGTCGAGTGCGCGCGGCCACAAGCGTGCGGGTCAGCATGCCGTCGCAACCGCAGCGCATCTGGGGTCTGAAGAGTGATTGCCGGAACCGGATCACGGCTGCGGGCCAGAATGTTGATGATCACCGAGGCCGAGCAGACGCCATGATCCAGCGCCTCCTGGCAGGCAGCCTCTACGGCCGTCAGGCCATCGGCAGGAACGCATCCGAGGATGGTGACCATTTGCCGATCACCGTCATGGACGCTCTTCAGCCGACGATGGACTTTCTCCATGGCCGCTGGCAGAACCCATTCGCGGAACGGCGCACCGTTGCGCAAAGCACCGGGCTTGCGAGCCAGAACAGGGACATAATGCCAGGGGTCGTAGACCGTTTCGCCACGACCAAAGCAACGCGGATGCTCGTCGACAATCACGCCATCCTGCCGGATTACGATCTTCTCGGCATAGGAATGAACCTCGGACGGGGCGGCCGACGGCAATCGACAGGACCGAGTATTTGTTGTTGTCGAAGCGGACTGTGCAGGTCTTCGAGACCGACGCCGGGACGCAATGGAAACCGTCGAACGGTCCGATATAGTGCATCAGGCTGACCGCGGCGGCCACCAATCGAAATCACCAACGGATCACTATCACGCTGGATGAAACTCTTTTGTCCAGGAATCCGAAAAATTGGAAGAAAAAGCCATGATTATAGATATAATCTATATATTTAGTAGATTTTAATAGCGAAGACGATCTCTTCTCAACAGGAGATGAGCGTCTGAGGCATCGAACAATAAAATAGGAAACAGAAATGACGACGGAACACCTTTCGATTACCCGCCGCACGCTTCTCGGTCTCATTGGTGCAACGTCCCTTGCGGGCGCATTTCCTGTCGGAGCGCGAGCCGACGAGCCCGTTCGCGGAGGAACCTTGATCGTCAATGTCGGCTCCGAATACCCGATCATAGCTTCTGTCGCGAATACTTCCGGTTTCGCCTACTATGTAAGCTCCAAGGTGAATGAAGGGTTGCTGACCTACGACTTCGATCTCAATCCTCTTCCCGAACTCGCCACGGAGTGGTCAATCAGCGAAGATGGACTGCGCTACTGGTTCAAATTGCGCGAAGGGGTGAAGTGGCACGATGGCGAGGATTTCGACGCAGAAGATGTAGTATTTTCAATAAAATCGCTCAAGAAGAACCACCCTCGGGGCCAGCGTATATTTCTTCCACTGAGAGAGGTGAACGCACTTGGCAGCCATGAGGTCGAATTGTTGCTCGATAAGCCGGCCCCCTACCTCATTTACGCCTTTGCCGGATCGGGATCCCCCATTGTTCCGGCTCACTTATATGAAGGAACCGACGTTCTCACCAATCCCCACAATACGGCTCCCGTCGGGACCGGCCCGTTCAAATTCGGTGAGTGGGTGCGGGGGAGCCATATCGTTTTCGATCGTAACCCCAATTACTGGCAGCCGTCCAAGCCCTATCTCGACAGCATCATCTTCCGTTTCATTACCGATCCCGCCGCACAGATAGCTGCTCTCGAAACCGGCGAAGTAGGTCTGACGATTTCAGGCGTCCCGCCCGTCGAACTGGAGCGTCTAGGCAAAAATCCCGATCTTCAGATCGAATCCCGGGGCTATGGCTACAACAATACGATTTCCAGGCTCGAGTTTAACCTGGACAATCCTCATTTGGCAGAACTGAAAGTTCGACAGGCAATTGCGCATGCCATCGATATCAAGGCAATCGTCGAACTCGTATATCTCGGACATGCCACTCCGATTTACGGTCCGGTCAGCCCCGGCCTGAAACGCTTCTACTACCCGGACCTGCCACGTTACGAAGTCGATCTTGAAAAGGCCGAGGCGCTGCTCGACGAGGCGGGCTTTCCGCGCGGCGCTGACGGTTGGCGCTTCCCGGCTTATGTCGACCCGGTCCAGCCCGCGGGACCCTATCGCCAAACGGCCGAGCTCATCGTGCAGGGCCTGAACAAGATCGGTATCAAGGCAACTCTTCGGACGCAGGATTTCGCGACCTATGTCAAGAGAGTCTATACCGACCGTGACTTCGACATTGCGGTGCAGTCACTGAGCAATCTGTTTGATCCGGTTGGGGGCATCCAGGGACTGTACTGGTCCAAGGGTTACCAGCCAGGCGTAGCCTTCTTGAATTCCGCTCACTACAACAGCCCGGAAGTCGATGCGCTGCTGGAAGCTGCAGCCGTAGAGACCGATTTCGACAAGCGCTATAAACTTTACGTCGAATTTCAGAAGTTAGTCGTTCGCGACCTGCCCGCGCTCAATCTTGTGGCGCCTGACGCCTACACTATCAGCAGTGTCAAGGTTCGAAACCACACGATCGGCGTGGAGGGTTTTGGGAACAATGGCGCCAATATCTATATCGCCAAATAGGTTTCGACTGTCGCCGAAGGGCACTCAAGTCGCCAAGCACCAGGTAAGTCACAACCATTATTGCGCCGAACGCGGATATGAGCCGATGCTCAGCCAAAGCGTGAGGCGTGCTTCTCAGTCATCCATCCCATAGATCATTGCCAGAGTTTGAATCGATGCGCATTCTAGTCGCCTGCATATCTCATGAAACAAACACTTTCTCACCCGTTCCCACACCGCTTGCGCGGTTCAGACCGGGGGGCGAACAACCACTCCGTGGCCAACCTGCCATTGAGTTTTATTCCGGAACTCAAAGTGCTCTGGGCGGCTTTCTGCACGTCGCCGAAGAAGCAGGCGCCGAAGTCGCGCTCGCTGTTGCGGCCTCCGCCCCTCCGAGCGGCCCTTCCGATGCCGCCACGTTTGAAGCACTTAGCGGGATTTTGCTGCAAAGTGCACGCGAAGAAGGACCTTTCGACGCCGTGTTCCTTCACCTTCATGGGGCCATGGTGACCGAAGGCTACGAAGACGGAGAAGGTGAAATTCTGCGTCGCTTGCGAACCGTATTACCTGATGTTCCCCTTGCACTATCGCTTGACATGCACGCGAACGTGTTTCCGGAAATGATCGAGCATGCCGACGTCGTCGCCGGCTATCAAACCTATCCTCACCTCGATGAACGAGAGACCGCAATTCGAGCGGGTCGGGCGCTGGTGCGTTCCCTGCGAAGAGAGATAAGGCCGACACTGGCATGGGGTAGCGTCCCCATGCTTCCCCACGTGATGGCCCAAGGTACCAATCGGTCTCCAAATCGCGAGATTCAGGCGCTGACGATTGCACTGGAGGAGAGTGGCGAGGCGGTGCTCGCCAGCGTCTTTGTTGGCTTCCCTCATGCGGATATCAGCCAGGCCGGGCTTTCGGCTGTCGTCGTGACAGATGACGACGAGGAGAAGGCGCAGTCTTTGGTACGCCGCCTTTTGGACGCCGCGTGGGCAACGCGAAAAGAGTTTGTTTTCGAATCCACGCCGCTCGCAGATTCCGTGGCGCAGGCAAAAAGCCTGGGCGCCCAGACCGGCCCGATCGTTATCCTGGACCATTGCGACAACTGTGGCTCTGGGGGTACGGTGGATACAACCGAAGTTCTTGCTGAAATTATACGGCAAGAACTCAAGGATGTCATTTTCTTCGGGATTTGTGATCCCTCCGCTGTCCAGGCCTGCGTTGAAGCTGGAGTGGGAGCCACGGTCAGTATCGAAATCGGAGGCCATACTCCCATGCCATCGATCCCGTATCAAAGCGCGCCACTGGCGGTGACGGGCCGTGTGCGCACGCTGTCTGCCGGTTATTTCCGCAGCAACAGCAGCATGCATCGAGGTATCTGGATCAATATCGGCCCAATGGCACTCCTTGATCTTGGGGGCATCGAGGTCGCCCTTATTTCAACACAGGTTGAACCAACCGACCTGGGTTTATTTCTTGCTCTTGGCGTCGATCCCGCAAGCAAGCGCTTCATCGCAATCAAGAGCCGTGTTCACTGGGCAGCCGATCTCGGCCAGTTCGCAAAACATGTCGTGCCCTGCGCCGGTGTTGGCGTGTGCACTTCTGACTATTCGATTTTGAAATTTAAGAATGTAAGGCGACCGATTTTTCCACTCGATGACATTCCCGATCCGTTATGACAGGAAGGGAAATCGCAGACGCATCGGAGATGCCCGACGAACGCGATGAATGATTTGTCTTTCTCGCATTTAAATGGGGCTTGTCCTGAACGACGGCGAACGGACGATGATGAAGAACGCCTATACGGAATCTCTATTGAAGTTATCGAGGCTTTAATCTGCAAAACCACGAACTGTAATTTCGTGGAAGCTCATAGTCGCCTAGCCCATTTCTTGGTTTCTGTTCAAGAAGATCTCGACAACCAATCGGCGAAGATGCGAGCCAGCCGCCGCTGATTACCACCTTTCGGATAAGCTAAATAGTGGCCGATGTACCGATTTTCTCGGCTTATTTTCTCGAACGGTATCACGAGCCGCCCGCTGTCAAGGTCCTGCTCAGCCAGGACATGAGACTCGAGAGCGACACCAAGGCCATTCGCCGCGGCATCCAGCGCCATGAAGCTCCGATCGAAACTCATTGCCGGCACTGGAGGAGTTCCCAGATTGTTCGCTTCAAACCAGTCGATCCATTGAATTCGTTTCAAGTCGCTGCGGATCAGTGGATACCTGAAGATGTCACGGAGTGACTTTAATGACGAGGCTATGTCGGGAGAGCAAAGCGGTGAGACGATTTCCTCCGCCAATGGAATTACAATGAGATTCTCACGGTTTTGCGGTTCGCCGTAGATGATATCCACGTCGAAAAGGCCGTCTGTGAAGCGTGCATAGGAAGTGCTGGACGCGACCCGCACTTCCACCTCAGGATTTTCCTTCAGGAACGCAGGCAGCCGTGGAGAAAGAACCTTGGCTGCGTAGCTGGGAGCGCAGTGAACGCGCAGCAAGTGGGCCTTGTTCGATGAAATCATCTCAACACCCCGCCGCAATTCCTCGAACGCGTTTGAGGCGTGGTTGAGAAGCGTCTGACCCGGCAGGGTCAAGCTGACATTTCGCGTGTTCCGCTCGAAAAGGGCGGTTCCCAGATCTCGCTCCAGCTTGGAGATCGCGTGACTAATCGCACTTGGGGAGAGGTTGAGCTCTTCCGCCGCGGCCCGGAAAGAGCCGAGGCGGGCAGCCGATTCAAATATCCGCATCGCAGAGAGCGAGGTCAGGTGCAGCATCGGATTAGTGAACCATATTCACCTACCGTTGTAAACTTCGCGTTTGTCGCCTCGGCGGTCTTCGGTCACAAATTCGCCCAGGGACGTCTCGTCCCCTTACCCAAATTGCCAGATGCCGGGAGAGCATCGGGAGGAGATCTTATGCTACTGCAGGGAAAGACCGCGGTCATATCGGGCGCGGCGAGCAAGCGCGGCATTGGCCGCTCCACGGCCGAACTTTTCGCTCACCACGGCGCCAGGGTCGCGATCCTGGATATTGACGCGCGGGCTGCCGATGAGGCTGCGGCCGAGCTGCCGGCGTCCGGGCAGGCTCGCCACATCGGGCTTGGATGCGACGTATCCGACCGGGCTTCCTGCCAGGCTGCAGCAGATGCCGTCGTGGCCGCGTTCGGCTCCGTGAACGTGCTGATCAACAATGCGGGCATCACCCAGCCCGTGAAGACGCTCGAAATCACCGAGTCCGACTGGCACCGCATCGTCGACGTCAACATGACGGGCGTTCTCTTTCTCAGCCAGGCCTTCATTCCGAACATGCGTGAGAACGGCGGCGGGTCGATCGCCTGCATGTCGTCCGTGTCGGCGCAGCGCGGCGGCGGGATCTTCGGCGGCCCGCATTATTCGGCCGCCAAGGCGGGTGTGCTCGGGCTCGCCAAGGCCATGGCGCGCGAGTTCGGCCCCGCCGGGATCCGGGTCAATTCCGTGACGCCGGGCCTGATCCAGACCGACATCACCGCAGGCAAGCTCGGTGAAGATGCGCGGGCCGAGATCGTCAAGGGAATTCCCCTCAGCCGCCTCGGCGAGGCGCGCGATGTGGCGAACATCTACCTGTTCCTCGCATCGGATCTCTCCGCCTATGTCACCGGCGCTGTGATCGACGTCAATGGCGGCATGCTGATCCATTGACCGGCACAACTAGGGAGGTCTCTCGTCAATGGTTCAGATCGGTCACAATGTCAGTCTTTCCGAACGCGCCCGGCGCATACGCCGCCACGCGCTGCGGATGGGCGAGGTGCAGGGCCAGGGCTATATCGCCCAGGCGCTCGGGATCGCCGACGTCCTCGCCGTTTCTTATTTCCACGCGACCAACTACCGGCCGCAAGAGCCGGAATGGGAAGGGCGCGACCGTTTCCTTCTGTCGATCGGGCATTATGCAATCGCTCTCTACGCCGCCTTGATCGAGGGCAAGATCATACCCGAGGACGAACTGGAAACGTATGGGACCGACGACAGCCGGCTGCCGATGTCGGGCATGGCGGCCTACACGCCGGGCATGGAGATAACCGGCGGATCGCTAGGGCACGGGCTCGGCATCGCGGTTGGAATGTCGCTCGCGCTGAAGCGGAAGAAATCCACCTCGTTCGTCTACAACCTTTTCTCGGATGGCGAACTGGACGAGGGGTCGACCTGGGAAGCCGCGATGTCCGCCGGTTCCTATAAGCTGGACAACCTGATCGGCATCGTCGACGTCAACCAGATGCAGGCGGACGGGCCCTCCATGGCCGTCCTGAACTTCGAGCCGCTCGGCCCGAAATTCGAAGCTTTCGGCTGGTTCGTGCGACGTGTCGACGGAAACGACATCGACGCGCTGGTCGCCGCTTTCGACGCGGCGCGCCACCACAAGGGCGAACAGCCGCGCATCATCATATGCGATACCAGGATGGCCAAGGGCGTGCCCTTCCTGGAGGCGCGCGATCGCAACCATTTCCTGCGGGTCGAGCCGCATGAATGGGCGGAGGCGATCGGGATCATCGATGCGGGAGGGGTGGCATGAGACGCTCGAAATATGTCCGCCCGGAATATCTGGCCCATGGCGGCGACCGCCCGCGGCTGACCACGTCGGCCATGATTGCCTCGATCGCCGGAGCGGACCAGCCGACCAAGCCCGCGCCGTTCGGCCATGCTCTGGTGGACCTTGCCTCGCGCGACGAGCGGATCGTCGGCCTTTCGGCCGATCTGGCCAAATACACCGATCTGCATGTCTTCAAGGCGGCGCATCCGGACCGTTTCTACCAGATGGGCATGGCCGAACAGCTTCTGATGATGTCGGCCGCCGGCATGGCGCGCGAGGGCTTCCAGCCGTGGGTGACGACCTATGCCGTTTTCGCTTCGCGGCGGGCCTACGACTTCATCTGCCTGGCGATCGCCGAAGAGATGCTGGACGTGAAGATCGTCTGCGCGCTTCCGGGCCTGACGACCGGATACGGCCCGAGCCATCAGGCAACCGAGGACATAGCCATGTTCCGCGGAATGCCGAACCTGACGATCGTCGATCCCTGCGACGCAAGCGAGATCGAACAGGCGGTGCCGGCTTTGTCGGCGCACAGGGGGCCGGTCTACATGCGCCTCCTGCGGGGCAATGTCCCGCTCGTTCTCGACGAATACGGCTACAGGTTCGAACTCGGCAAGGCCAAGCTCATCCGCGCCGGCAGGGACACCCTGATCATATCATCCGGCCTCATGACGATGCGCGCGCTGGAAGCCGCCAAACAGCTGCAGAAGGAAGGTGTGGACGCCGGCGTGCTGCATGTGCCGACCATCAAGCCGCTCGACGAGGAGACCATTCTGGCCGAATGCCGCAAGCAGAACCGGCTTGTCGTGGTTGCGGAAAATCACACGCTGATCGGCGGGCTGGGGGAGGCGGTGGCTGCTACCCTCATGCGTTCCGGCGTCCGTCCGTCCGGTTTCCGGCAGATCGCGCTTCCTGACGAATTCCTCGAGGCCGGGGCTCTGCCGACCCTGCACGAGCGATACGGGCTTTCGACGTCGAAGGTGGAGGCGGCGGTCAAAGCCTGGCTGAGTGAATAGGCCTAAACGGCCCGCCAGGGAGAGGCGGGCGAAACAACTGGCGTGAGCACATTACGGAGGAGAATATGAGCTTGCATATCAATAGGCGTGGATTTCTTTCTGTTGCGGCGGGTGCTCTGGCAGCGCCCGCACTGGTGGCCGGTATACGCTCGGCCCAGGCCGCGACAACCCTTACTCTGGGCCATGGCGCCGCCCCCGGCAATCCACGGACGATTGCCGCTGCCAAATTCGCGGAACTGGTGGCGGAAAAGACGTCCGGCCGGGTGAAGATCAATGTCGCGGGCGCCGAGACGCTCGGCAGCGACTCCGCGATGCTGACCAGCCTTCGCACCGGCGCGCTCGACTTCACCGCCAACAGCCAGGGCGCAACCTCTGCCCTGGTGCCGGAGTTGGCGGCTCTCGGGCTTCCCTTCCTGTTTCCCGACACGGGAAAAGCGATGAAGGTGTTGAGCGGCCCGGTCGGCGCGGAGCTCAACAAGCGGTTCGAAGCCGTGGGCGTGGTTCCGCTGGACTGGTGGGACAACGGCATTCGCCATCTCACCAATTCCAAGCGCAAGATCGCGGCGCCCGGCGACCTCAAGGGCCTCAAGATCCGCACTCCTGCCGATCCGATGACAATCGACATCTTTCAGGCGCTCGGCGCAGGCACGGAGCAGATCGCCTTCGGGGAACTTTATATCGCCCTACAGCAAGGTGTCGTGGACGGCCAGGAAAACCCGCTCGCCAATATCGAGAGCTCGAAGCTGTTCGAGGTCAACAAATACATCAGCCTGACGGCCCACAAGTGGGAGTCGACGCCGTTCCTCATGTCCAAGATCGCCCAGGCCCGCCTCGGCGCCGACATCGAGGCGGTCAAGGCAGCCGCGAAGGAGGCCGGCGACCTTCAGCGGAGGCTCTCTGCGGAAAAGGACGGGCAGGTTCTCGGAAACTTCAAGAAGAACGCGGCCGTCGAAGTGGTGGAAGTCGACCGGGCGGCCTTCGTGAAGGCGACCGCTTCCGTTGCCGAAAACTGGAAGAAGAAGCCGTTCGGTGATTTCGTCAGCAAGATCGAGGCGGAAGCAAGGGCCTGATCCCTTCCATTGAACGGAGTCTTCCATGCAAAGCTTGCTGCAGGGCGTCGACGTGCTGTCTCGCGCAATCGTCATGCTGTCCCGTTTCGTCGTCATCGCCAGCGGCATTGCGCTGACGGTGGTGACCACGGCCAATGTCGTCGCCCGCTACACATCGCAGAGCGGCGGTTTCTCCTTTGCCCAGGAGCTGCCGATGCTGATTTTCCCCTGGTTCATCCTGGCGGGCATCGTCCTCGCGGCCCATGCCGGCGGGCACATGGCGGTCGAATGGCTCTATGACAAGCTCGGCGGCGGCATGCGGCTTTCGGCCTTCGTCCTGGCGAATGTCATCAGCATCGTCGCCTTCATGATCCTCGCCTATCAGTCGATCGTGGTGGGCGAGATCGCCGGCATGGAACAGAGCCCCGTCCTGCGGCTGCCGAACAGCATCGGCTATTACGCGCTCTCCATCGGCGCCCTCCTGGTATCGATCGTCACGGCCGCCGCGACCGTCCGGGTGCTCCGGTTCGGCTGGGAGGCCCGGATCGAGATCAAGGCCGAGGAGATGCCGCTGTGACGCTGATCATGATCATCTCCTTCTGCGTGCTGATGGTCCTGGCGGTGCCGGTCGGTTACGGGCTGATTATCGCCGCCGGCCTCGGCATTCTCTTCAACGGATACGTGCCCTTGTCCGTTGTCGCCCAGCAGGTCTATGACCAAACCCAATCGTTCCCGATGCTCGCCTTGCCCTTCTTCATGCTGGCGGGGACGCTGATGCTCGGCGGCGAACTCGGCAAGCAACTGCTGGAGCTCGCCTCCCGCGCGATGCAGCGCTGGCGCGGAGGGCCGCTCTCGACGACCGTGGTTTCTTCCGTCGTCTTCGGTGGCGTTTCCGGGTCGGCGGTTGCCAATGCCAGCGCGCTCGGTTCGGTGCTGATCCCATGGCAGAAGCGACAGGGATTTCCGCCGGCGCTCTGCGCGGCCAACAACGCGACTTCCGCGGTGATCGACGTCTTGATCCCCCCCTCGATCCCCATGATCCTCTACTCCCTGATCAGCGGGGTCAGCGTCGCGAACCTGTTCATCTCGGGCATCCTGCCCGGCATGATCATGGCGGTGAGCTTCATTTTCGTCTGCTGGTTCATCTCGGTCCGCAGGGGATATGCCGCCGAGGCGGTGAATATCCGCAAGCGCGACCTGGCAAGGCTCGTGATCCAGAGCCTTCCGGCGATCCTCCTGCCGATCCTGATCATTCTCCTCCTCCGCTTCGGGTTCGCGACGCCGACCGAGGTCGCCGTGCTGTCAGTCGTCTATTCGCTGCTGCTCAGCCTGTTGTTCTACCGCGACCTCACCTGGAAACGCTTCTGCGACAACCTGGTGGAAGCGGGCGTAGCCACCGGCGTCGTTATGCTGGTCATCATGGGCAGCGCCGCCGTCGGCTGGGTTCTCACCTTCGACCAGGCGCCGCAACAGATGGCCGAATGGGTCGCCGCCAATATCTCCAGCCCGATCGTCATCATCCTGATGATGAACATCCTGATGCTGATCGTCGGCATGCCGCTCGACATGCCACCCGCCATCCTGCTGCTCGGGCCGATCTTCGTGCCGCTGGCCGATGCCATCGGACTCGACCGGGTGCAGCTCGGCCTGATGATGGTCATCAACCTTGGCATCGGGCTCTACACGCCGCCGATCGGCACGACGCTGTTCATCTCGTCGTCGATCGCCAGAGCACCGCTCGGAGCGACAACGCGTGAACTCTGGCCGTTCTTCGGCATGGCGATGCTGCTGCTGCTCGCCGTGAGCTTCATCCCGGCGCTGACGATCTACTAGGGAGGGACGCAATGGAAGAAAGCCGGCAGTTGGTGGCGAGGGTGAGGGGGCTGACGAAGTCCTACGGCGCCACATCCGTTCTCAAGGGTGTGGATTTCTCGGTGGCGCGCGGAGAGGTTCATGCGCTGCTCGGGGGCAACGGCGCCGGGAAATCGACGATGATCCGCATCATCACCGGGCTCGCCGGAAAGGACGGCGGGGACATCGAGTTCAGGAATACGGCGGGCAATCGGTTGAGCGATGCCGAGGGCAGGTCGAAAGTGGCCGTTGTCCACCAGGAATTGGCGCTTCTGCAGCATCTGACTGTCGCCGAGAACATCGTCCTGCCGCGCTTTCCGAACGGCCTGCGCCTGTTCGATCGCAAGCGATCGTGGCGTCAGGCCCATGAAGCCCTGGCTATCATCGACCGGGAGTTCGCAGACAGTTCGCTCCACGAACTGGTCGGCGATCTCAGCCTCCATCAAGGGCAGATGGTGGAGATCGCAAGGGCGCTGTCCTCCGGCGCCGAGCTTATCCTTCTCGACGAACCGACCGCCAACCTGACCGCGCTCGAGACGGAGCGATTGTTCCAGGTGCTGAGACGGCTGACACGCGAAAACGGCCTCGCCATCGTATTCGTGTCGCACCGGATGAAGGAGATCCGGCAGATCGCCGACGTCTGCACGATCATCCGGGACGGAAGGACCGTCGTGGACCGGGTTTCGACGGAAAGCCTGTCGGACGCAGCCATCATCGAGAGGATGGGCCAGATCACCACGCGGCAGGCCGAAGTCGGCGGTGCCGCGCATCCGGAGCCCCGAAACGCTGTCGCCTCGGGGGACGACACGCTCGTTATCCGCGATGCCGATGTCGAGATCACGCTGGCTCCGGGAATGATCCTCGGCGTTGCGGGCGCGCCAGTCGGGCCGGAATCGCTGATTTCGGCCTTGGTCGGAGCGGCGAAAGCAAGGCGATGGACGGTGGCGCGGGCAGGCTGGCCGCAGGCCTTCACATCCCCCCGGCAGGCCGCCCGTTCCGGCTTGGGTTTCATCACCGGCGACCGTGCCCACAAGGGCATCCTGGGCGATCTTCCGATCATCGACAACGTGATGGCCTCGCGCCGCATCCTGCGTCGCGGCGTCTTCACGAGTGGGCGGGAGAGGGTGGAGTGCCTGGATCTGGTCGAGGCGCTGAAGATCAAGGCGGCCTCGATCTGGGACCTGCCCGACACGCTGAGCGGGGGGACGCAGCAGAAACTCCTGCTGGCCCGCTGGCTCGGCCTTCCCTCCCGCCTACTCGTGCTGGAGGAGCCGACCCGCGGCGTCGATATCGGCACCAAGAAGGAGATCTACCAGCTGATCCGCCAGATGGCGGCAAGCGGAACGATCATCGTGTGGTGGTCGACGGAAAATGCCGAGCTCCTTGAGGTCTGCGACCGGGTGGTGGCGTTCGACACGCAAGGCCGCTGCGCCGGCGTGATCGAAAAACAGGATTTGAGCGAGGACGCTCTCGCGAACATGACGGGAATGGCGGCATGACATACGCACCAGAAACAACCTCGGCCAAAGCGGGGCACGAGCCGGCGACAAAACAGCGGGAGAGCCTGTTCTCGGCCTATCGGACGGAGATCGCCATCGCAGTAGCCATCGCGCTCGTGGCACTCGCCGTCGGCTCCCAGGTGCCGCAGGCGCTGAGCTGGGGCAATTTTGCCAACATCACCCAGGCGGGAGCACCGCTCATCATCATGTCTCTGGGCGTGCTGCTCGTCGTCATCACGGGCGGTATCGATCTGTCGGTGGGGTCGGTCTTCTCGCTGACCGGCATGGTGACGGCACAGGCGATGGCACAGGGGCTGGGCGGGATCGGCGCCGCGCTCGCGGGTCTTTCGGTCGGGCTGGTATTCGGATCGATCAACGGCTTCCTGGTGACGGTTGTCGGGCTCGCCCCCTTCGTGGTCACGCTGATCACCTTCGCTGTGGCGGGATCGCTCGCCTTCATCGTGACCAACGGCCGTTCGATGCCGATCGGCGATCCGGATTTCTGGCTGCTCAACAGCGGAAGTCTCGTTCCGGGCATTCCCAACTACATTCTCTTCTGCCTGGTGCTTCTGATCGCCATCGAATTCTTCCTGAAGAGGATGGTCGCGGGGCGGTGGTTCTATGCCGTCGGCAGCAGCTCGACCGCCGCCTATCTGCTCGGCATCCCGGTCAAGCGAACGAAGTTCATGGCCTATGTCGCCTCGTCGCTCCTGGCCTCGTTTTCCGGCCTCCTGACGATCTCCTACATCCTCAACGCCGAATCGACTGCGGGTTCCAGCCTGATGCTTCAGGCGATCGCGGCGGTCGTCATCGGCGGAGCCAGCCTGCTGGGCGGGACGGGCACGGCGGTCGGAGCGGTGCTGGGCGCGCTGATGATCACGGTCATCCAGAACGGGGTCAATCTCATCGGCATCAACAGTTTCTGGCAGGGGTCCGTGACCGGGTTCGCCATCCTCGTGGCAGTGCTCATCGACCGCTTCGGCAAGTCACGGCGCAGCCAGCGCTGAAATAAAAGGCCGGAATCGTCCGGCGTATCGGAGGAGGAACTGAAATGAAAACCAGGAAGAAGAACAGCCTTAGGGTTGCCGCAGGCCTGGCGCTCGCGGTGATTTTCGCGAACGCTCCGGCCGAGGCGCAGGAAAAGAAGACCGTGGCCTATCTGGCGCCGTCGCTCGACATCTCCTACTGGCAATGGGTCGGCTACGGGGTGAAGCAGAAGGCCCAGGAGCTCGGCATGGACTATGTCGAGTATACGTCGGAAAACTCGCCGGCCAAGCAGATGGACAATGCCCGCACCGCCGTCACCAAGGGTGTCGACGCCATCGTCATCGGTCCGGTCAGCTCGACCAGCACCCCGCCGCTGCTCGCCTATCTGAAGTCGCAGAACATTCCGATCGCCTTTGCCGGGATCGGTCCGCAGCCGGGCCAGACCGACTACACGTCGTCGGTGACCGCAAACAACTACGAGACCGGCAAGGCACAGGGAAGCTTCGTCTGCAAACTCGCCAAGGACCGCGGCGGCAACAAGGTCGGCATGCTGTCGCTGCCGCAGGACCGCGAGAACGCCCAGAAATACCTGAAGGGGGCAGAGGAGGCGTTCAAGGCGGATGGATGCACGCTGGCGCAGATGCTCGAGACCCGCGGCCTTACCGTCAATGAGGCTGTCACGCAGGCAAACGACATGCTGACCGCCCATCCGGATATCAAGGCGATCTACGGCATGTATGACGAGGCGGGAACCGGTGCCGCCAAGGTGCTCCAGACCCGCGGCCTCACCGGAAAGGTGGGGGTCGCGGTTGCAGACGGCAGCCCCACGACGATCTCGCTTTTGAAATCGAACGCGATCCAGGGCATCTTCTTTCAGGAAGCGGTCGGGCAGGGCATCGACGGTACACAGCAGGTCTTCAACGCGCTGACCAAGGCTCCGGTCAAGAAGGACCTGGCCCTGGTCATGCCGCTGGTCACGGCCGACAAGGTCGATTCACCGGAAGCCAAGGCCGTGATCGCCCGCGTCTTCCCGCCGGCCAAGTGATATGAAGCGGGTGCGGGTTCTCGACGCCGCACCCGATCCTTTTACCCATAGGGGCGGAATCAGAAGCATGGACCAGTTTCCCATCATAGATCCCCATTTCCATCTGTGGGATCTGGACAACAACTATTACCCGTGGCTCTCCGACGGCGTGAAGCCCTCCGCGTTCGGCGACTATACCGCGATCAACAGGACCTATCTGATCGAGGATTTTCTTGCCGATGCGCGCAACCAGAAGCTGGTCAAGGCGGTGCATCTCGATGTCGGCTACGATCCTAGCGATCCGGCCGGCGAGACGCGCTGGCTGCAGGCGGTGGCCGACAAACACGGCTTCCCGCATGGCATCGTCGGTTATGCGGACCTTCGCAAAAAGGATGTCGGCGACCTGCTCGATGAACACATGCAGTATGCCAACTTCCGCGGCATAAGGCAGTCGATGAATTTTCATCCCGATCCGGCCAAGACCTATCTGACCGAGGCGGAAGTCAGCCGTACCCCGGAATGGCGCCGCGGCTTCCGGGAACTGGCGCGCCGGGGCCTGAGCTTCGACCTGCAACTCTATTACTGGCAGATGGAGGAGTTTCTCGAACTGGCGGGCGACTTTCCGGATGTGCAGATCATCCTCAATCACACGGGCATGCAGGTGGATGGCCCCGAGCACTTCGAAGGATGGTGCAAGGGCATGAAGACCTTGTCCCAGGCCCCGAACGTCGCCTGCAAGATTTCGGGCCTTGGCATGGGCAACTCGACCTGGAGCACCGAAGAGATCCGGCCCTATGTCGAGGAGGCGATCGCTGCTTTCGGGGTGGAGCGCTGCATGTTCGCCTCCAACTTCCCTGTCGACAGGCTCTTTTCGAGCTACGACGCGATATTTAATGCCTTCAAGGAGATCACTAAGTCCTACGCGGAAGACGAGCGCAAGGCGTTGTTCCATGACAATGCAGTGCGGTACTATCGACTGTGAGTTTGATATATACCCAATCGACAAGGCCGTCGTGTCTGAAGTCTTGTCTATGAGGCGTCGCGAAGCGTAAGACAATGTAGATTGGACACGCCATATCTTCCCCAATATCTGCGGTGCCATCCTCCCGACCGAGCAGGCGCCGACGCTGCGTGCGGGCGACGTTCTCATCCTCGATAATCTGGGCCGCCCCCAAGAGTTCAAAGACCGAGGCCGCCATCAGGGGCGGTTGCATAGATGCAATTCTGCCATTTTATAGCCCCGATTCAACCCGATCAAGAAGAGGGCTTTTTCGAAGCTGAAGTTGCTCCTCAGAGCACGAGCGATCCGAACCATCGACGTCCTCTGACAAGCAATCGGCGTGCCAAAACTACTTCAAACCTGGTGACATTCTGGGCATGGGCAACAGTTCACAAATAGACGGTTTATCCTTACCCGTCCGCCCGGAGCGCTCGCCTTGCCCAGCAGCGACGGCGCGGTCTACCGCCAACGAAATCTAATCGAGTAGCGGACAGGCAACGATCCCCCATTCGCAGCGCAAATGAAAAATAACCGGTGGGTCTCACCCGGCGGTGTTGCGTCAATGTTCGTTGTTGGCTTGCGACGCGCGGTTTACAGATATCGTCTTTCCAAGAACGGTTTTGACGATGGTGGCGGCGTCGTGAATATCGGTGCCTCGCCAGGCCACAATTTGGTCGGGCCGGATCAACACGAGAGGCATCTCGTACAGTTCGGACAAGGCATCCACCTGCAGGTCTACAACAGTAAGATCGATCTTCTCCGCCGCACAGGCCGCGATCAGATTCTTACCGTTATTCGACGGATTTCCCAAGCGAAGAAGTGTCCACTCGAATCCGAAACGGTCGTAAAGAGATGTTTGACCATCAAGCCAAATATGAGGTGCCCTGCCTCCCGGCGCCGCCGTTGGCTGATAGGCGTCCGGCAGGTCCGCGCTTTCACGGTGACTTTCGGCGCAGATCACTGGAGAATGATCATAGCGAGCACCGAATGTAATACCTGGAATGTTGAATTCCGCACGGCCATGCGCTTCCAGGTATTCGCCAGCTTCGCGACGAAGATCGGCTCCGTGTTCGCTTTCATCTTCCAAATGAGATTTCGGGACATAGTTGCCGATCGATTCAGCAAACTTTTTGGCGAAACTGGTGTTGCGAACCGCGATAGACTGCCGTTCGGCTTCATAGGTGGCGAGTAGGCACGCCGGCGCGGAACCTTTTACAACGGCCGCAAGCTTCCAACCGAGGTTCACCGCATCATCGACCGCCGTATTGTAGCCCAATCCACCGGCCGGCGTGAAAAGATGGGCCGCATCGCCGCCCAAGAATACTCGACCGCTCTGGAATTTTTCCGCAACCAGCGCGTATCCCGCGTTCCATGTCCCCCGCGAAAGAAGCTCGACCTCAACGGGATGGCCCACAGCCGATTGGAATATTCTGACGGCCTGTTCGTCGGAAATATCCTCGTCGTTTTCTCCATTCTTCAACTGCGTATGGAAGGCAAACTCGCCTTGCCCGTCCACTGCGGCCATAAAAGCTCGGCGTTCTTGATTGAAGGCCACATTCATCCAGGCGGGCGGGAAAGGCACAACCTCGTAGAATTGGGGGCATCGAACATAAAGAGCAAACATCTTGCCCCCGAAGAAATCTCTTACTGCACCTCCATCTCCCTGATACCGGATGTCCAGGCTTTTGCGAATGAAGCTACGCGCGCCGTCGCCCCCGACGAGATACTTGCACCTGATCGTGCGAGTGGCATCGTTCTCAACAGCCTTGGCCGTCACAATGACTGCGGAACCGTTGTCCTCGAATTGCGAAACGCGCCAGCCGTAATTAACAGAGACCAGGTCCAGCGCTTGGGCATGTTGGCGTAAAATGCGCTCCACATATTTTTGGGAAACTCGATGGGGGAGTTCTGCGGCACTCCATGAGCCGGTCAGGGTCGACACCCTCTCCTTAGCCTCTTTGGCGGAAGGCAGCCGAAACCGAGCGAGTTCGTGCTTAGAATATCGCGTGAAATAAGCAATATCGGTGGGGAATTCCGCCGGCATTCCGAGAGCGCGGATCTCATCGGCAAATCCAAGCCGCCGAAAATGCTCCATCGTCCGGGCCTGCGTGGCGTTCGCTTGCGGATTGAAGGCGGTCGAAGGCTTCTCATCGAACAGGATGACGGACACGCCGCGCCTTCCCAGCTCGTTCGCGAGCATAAGACCGAAAGGTCCACCCCCAACGATGGCGACATCATAGTCTTCAATGTTCAAAGCATCCTCTCCAACTCTGACTGAGTTAGGGAAATTAGTAAGGACTCCGGACTATTGTCAACCGTTAAACTTTTTCTTCGAGGTCTTGTCCTTCGACGTATTTCCCGAGCGCTTCAACGAGGAGATCCACCATTGCGGAGCCCAATTGATCACGCATTTCTCTTTCGGCAAGCTCCAAGCTTTCATGAAAGGCTTCGAGCCATTCAAACCCCTTTTCCGTGAAGCACACGAGCTTCGCTCGGCCGTCGGTCGGGTCACGCCGCTTTTCAACGAGGCCCGTTTGCTCGACCTGATCGACCAACTCGCTCATCGATTGCTTGGTCAAGGAAGCCCGTTTTGCTAGCTCTGTAAGCCTTGTACCGCCCTCGTCAAGATTGCGCGTCAGGTTGATGTGTGCAGCAGTCAGTTCATCGTGCCCAGCTTTGCGAAGGCTTTCGATGATGCGCCCTTCAAAAATCCGCACGGCCTCGTTCATTCGACGGCCGATATTGTTTCGGCGCCAGGCATTCACAAAGATCATCTCTGACTTCCTCGAAAAACTTGCGTGTACGAATAGGCCTCTTGAACTGATTTTGCCAGCATTCAATCAAAGCCGTTGACAGCCAAACTAAACCGGCAATATGGTCAGGTATCCGAACAAAATCGGAGGATTTTGTAAAGCGCTTGCATCGGAGGAATCGTAAGCGTGGGTGTGGAGACCATGGCTTTGGCGGCGGCAGCTCATGCTGAACTGATTTTCCAACGTCATAGTCGTCTGAAAGAGATGTCTGTAGCTTTCACAAACCCGATGCTTGCGCCACGACGCTAGGCGAGGATCAATGGAATGAGGAGGATGAGAGTGCAATGGTGAAGGCAAACGGCGGAAGATCGCTCCAGGATCTGGTCGATGAAAAAGGAAATCTGGTCGATTATTTCCACAATGACACTGTTGCGCCGCATTACCGCGCGCGAACCGGTCTGACCGCAGCATTTATCCCTCTCGAGTTCACGAACTGGAGAGACGAGCAGCGCGCTTGGCGCGAGACTGCCATCCTTTTCGATCAATCCCATCACATGCCGGAGTTGATGCTGAAAGGCCCGGATGCCTTCAAGCTGTTGGAACGATTGGGCATCAACAGCCTGGCGAATTTCACGGCGGATCGCGCCAAGCAATTCGTGGCATGCACCCCTCGGGGCCATGTCATCGGCGATTGCGTTGTATATCGGCTCGGCGAAGATACGTTCGAACTGATCAGCGGCATGCCTGTCCTCAACTGGGTCCAGTACAATGCGGAAAAGGGTGGCTATGACGTCACCATCGAGCGCGACGATCCCACACCCTACAATCCGAAAGGCAAGCGCTGGTTCTACCGATTCCAACTGGAGGGCCCGCACGCCGGCCATATCTTCAACGAAGCCGTGGAAGGCGGCGCACCCGAGATCACCTTCTTCAGGACGGCGAGGGTGAAGATCGGAGGGTGCGAGGTCCTCGTCCTGCGGCATGGGATGGCGGGCCATCTCGGTGCCGAGTTGTCCGGTCCCTACGAGGACATGGATAAAGTCCGTTCAGCTCTTCTCCAGGCAGGTCTAAAACACGGTCTCAAGCAAGGCGGGACGAAGACCTATTTCAGCACTATTTTCGAGTTCGGCTGGATGCCTTACCCACTACCTGGCATCTACACGGGAGAAGAACTCAGAGACTTTCGCGAATGGCTCTCCGGCAATGGTTGGGAAGCCAACGCGCAGCTTGGCGGCAGCTTTATCAGCAACAACATCGAAGACTATTACGTGACCCCATGGGATATTGGCTACGGCCATATCCTGAAATTCGATCATCAGTTTATCGGGCGGGAGGCCCTGGAGGCGATGCCGGTCGACAAGCGCCGGCAAAAGGTAACCCTTGTCTGGAACCATGAGGATGTGACGGCCATCTTCGCGTCCCAGCTTGGCGCCGGGCCGCGTTACAAGGCTTTGGACATTCCCGTCGCCTATTATGGCTGGCCGCAGTTCGATGAGGTTCGAACTCCGGACGGGCGGCTTGTCGGACATTCCTGCCATTGCGGCTACAGCAACAACGAAGGTGAAATGTTGTCGCTCTCGATGCTCGAAAATGAAGCGGCGGTACCAGGCACGCAGGTGGTTCTCACGTGGGGAGAGCCGGGTGGGGGCTCCCGCAAGCCCCATGTGGAAAGGCACGTGCAATTCAGCGTTCGGGCCACCGTTGCTCCGGTACCTTATGCAAGCTCCGTGCAGAAAATGAAGCGAGCAGCAATCAGCTAGCAAAGTGCGGCTCGGCTCACCTACCGCGTCAGTCAGGTGAGCCGAGCGGCGAACCTTTGCCCCCATCCAGTTGTCAGAAGCCTTCACCTCGGGCCCTTGCCGCGGGGAAGGGATCGCCGCGACGACAATGGAACGGTACCACGATGAGATCCCGGCCGATGTCAAATCACATCTTCAGCACAGTATCCTGGACGGGTATACGCTTGAATTAACCGCCAAGGACGTGTCACAGCTTGACAGCATAGCCAGCAGTGTCCCGGCGCAGACGGTGATATCCGTGCCGTTCCTGCCGACCGAGCAGAACGCCGATCGTGTGGAGGCAGCCAAGGCCGTCCGCGATGCCGGGTTCGAGCCAATGCCGCACATCGCTGCGCGGCGCATGGGTTCGCGAGGCGATCTGGAGGACTTCCTGTCCAGATGGGCGGATCGCGCCGATATTACCCGACTACTTCTTCTCGCAGGTGATCTTGATCCTCCCAAGGGTCCATTTGTGGACACTGCTACGATTTTGCGTAGCGGTGTCCTGCAAGACTACGGCATAAAGCATGTGGCAGTGGCGGGCCACCCCGAAAAACATCCTGTCCAGAGCCGCGAGGTAATCTCGAAAGCCCTTCTCGACAAGCGCGACATACTCGAGAACATGAAGTTGGAATGGTCCATTTTCACGCAATTTGCTTTCAGCGCTGAGCCTGTCGTTTCATGGATCAGGCAGGTGCGGAGCAACGGGATAGACGTGCCTATCCATATCGGGATTCCCGGCCCGGCAAGCGTGAAAACCCTTCTGCGGTTTGCCGCTGTGTGCGGAGTTTCCGCCTCAACGGCAGTGATGAAAAAATACGGCCTGTCGGTTACCCAGCTGCTGACGAGTGCGACGCCGGACAGGCTTGTGGATCACTATGCAAATTCCTTGGTCGATGAAGCTTTGGGACAAGTGAAACTTCACTTCTATCCGTTCGGCGGCGTTCACAGGACAGTGGACTGGATCCGGTGCTATCAGGATCATTGCTCAGCGCCTTTTTAGTCAGGCCTGTCGACCAATATCGCCGTTCAAGATTCAATGTGGATGCGTATTCCGATGAAGCCGGCCACTCATTCCGATTTCATTCCGGCCAGCATTCCGATTTGAAGCCGGCCCTTTCTCGGACTGACCCTGGGTCTGTTTGATGTTTGGATCGGGTTTCGTTTCAGGTCAAGCGTGCGGTGTTTCAGGCACAATCGGCGAGCGCTGTTTTCGCATGCTTTCACCGGTGAGATCGATGCGATAGGCGTTGTGAACGAGGCGGTCCAATATCGCATCGGCGAGCGTGGGGTTTGCGATGATCTCCCACCAGCGATCCAGCGGCACCTGGCTGGTGACGATCGTTGAGCGACGCTCGTAGCGGTCTTCGATGATCTCGAGGAGATCGCGCCGCTGATCATCGTTGAGCTTTTCCGGTCCCCAATCATCGAGGATCAGCAAGTCGGTCTTAGCGAGAGATTTGAGGATCCGACCGTATCGCCCGTCGCCTCTTGCAAGGGCAAGTGTTGCGAACAATCGGGGGACGCGGTGGTAGGCGACGGAGAAATCCTCGCGGCATGCCTTATGGCCCAGTGCGCAGGCAAGCCAGCTTTTGCCGACGCCGGCCGGCCCTGTGACGAGGAGGCTGTGGTGCTTGCGGATCCAGTCGCAACCGGCGAGCGTCATGAACAGATTGCGGTCGAGGCCGCGGGCGGCACGAAAGTCGGCATTCTCGATCTGCGCATCATGGCGAAGCTTCGCAGCCCTGGCGCGGGCTTCGAAACGCTTCTGGCGGCGCATGGTAGTCTCTCGTTCGAGCAGGATGGCAAGCCATTCTCCATGCTCGCTCCATGCTCGAGGCCGCGCGCCTCTGATTGTGCGTCGAGCTCCTGGAAGGCTGTGGCCATGCCGTAAAGGCCGAGTTCGCGCAGCATATCGATGGTGGGATTGATCAGCATTGGTGTCTTCCTCAATGAAAGTAATCAGGGCCACGCAGATTGGCGTGATCGACGACGGCGGTCGGTTCGGTGGAATGGCGTGCGGCCTTGTGGTTGGCCAGGAGCGAAGCAATGCTTTTGCAGTTCAGCCCACCGATCTCGACGGCGCGGGCTGAAACGGCTTCGGCACGATTGCGTTCGATGTCGCGAAACAGGCGAAGCACACCCAGACACGTTCGAAAGCCCTGTTCGGGATGCGGACGACTGGCAAGGATTGCGATGACCAATCCTTCTGTCTGGGGACCGATGGATGCGCCCCAGCGTCGAAAGCGATCCGGTGTCCATTCGGCATAGCGCCGGTGGGAACTGGGCATATGATCCGGGTCGGTTCCATGGCGAGGACCGCCATAGCGGCGCTGATGCACGGCGACGCGCTTGCCGCGGTGGAAGATCTCGATGGTGCGTGCTGTCGCCCTCAGATCGACCTGCTGGCGAATGAGGCTGTGCGGTACGGAATAAAAGAAGCTCTTGAACTCGACGTGGTAATCCGTCGAGACGCGGACCAAACGCCATTCGGCAAATTCGTAGTCTTCGACAGGAAGGCTTGCGAGTGCGGTACGTTCGATACTCTCAAACAGTTGCCGGCGACTGACACCCAGCCGGCGCATGACGTGATCGTTGATGCGATCGAGTGCCTGGCTGATGGCGGCATTGGCCTCAGCCAGTGAGAAGAAAGTCTGATTGCGCAGCCGCCCCAAAATAGCGGACTGGGCGAAACGCACTCCATTTTCCACTTTCGATTTATCCCGCGGACGTTTTGGCCGTGCCGGAAGAACGCCGACGCCATAGTGGGAGGCCATCATGCCGTAGCTGCGGTTGATCTCGGGATCGTAAAAGCTGGCACGACTGACGCCTGACTTCAGATTGTCGGGAACGATCAGCCGGGGAACGCCTGCGAAGAAGCGAAACATCCGGACATGCGAACCGATCCAGTCGGGGAGCGTTTGTGTCCAGGTCGCCTCCGCATAGGTGAAGCTGGATGCACCGAGCACCGCCACGAAGATCTCTGCTTCGCGGATCTCACCGGTCTTGCGATCAACGATCGGGATCTTCTTGCCGGAATAGTCGACGAAGACCTTGTCGCCGGCCGCATGCTCCTGGCGCATCGTCGGCGAAAGCCGCTGTTCGAAACCGCGAAAGAGTTCACAAAAGCGACTGTAGCCGTAACCCTCGGGATGCGACCCACGATACTCCTCCCACAGGATAAGCAAGGTGACGCCAGGCTTCTTGAGCTCGACGGCAAGATCGGCCCAGTTCGGCTCGACGCGTCTTCTCGTGCCCTGTTTGACGCCGTTGCGAGTGAAGAGTTTGTTCGCAAGCGCATCGTCGGTCAGTTCGCCCGGCAAGGGCCAGCTCAATCCAACCGCTGCTGCGCGCTGCAGGTTATCCTGCACCGTACTGCGCGCTATTCCCAACACGACGGCAATCTCGCGGGAACTGGTCCCGCTTCCGGCAAGCCGCAGCATTTGTCGTAACTGTCTCATAGTCAGCCTTCTCTTTGCCGGCATCAAAATCCCCTCGTTCATCGAGAGGTATTTGATGCCAAAGTTGCTGACCCAGGGAGTAGTCTTCAGTGCCGAAAACTGGCCGGTCTTTGATTGGAACGGTGGCCGGCTTCAAATCGGAATGGTGGCCGGTCTTTGATCGGATTGCCGGCCGGCTTCACGTCGGAATCCGCAATGTGGAACCGGTCAAATAGCTAAATCATGGTATTTAATAGATTTACGCCAAATGTGGCACATTGACACATAGTACGGAAACCGTACTATCTTGACCTTGAGGAGGCTGGCGGGCGGCCAGCATGCGCACCGGACGTTTTTCCGGTTGGGAGGAGAGCATGAAAATAAGCAGGTGGGCAATCGGCGCATCGATTGCCGTAGTTACGTCTTTTCTTTGCACTGCGGTCAATGCGGAAACAATCAAAGTCGGCGTGATCGCCACGTTCTCTGGTCCCAATGCAATTTGGGGCAAGCAATTCCGGGAGGCCATCGACGTCTATGTTGCCCAGCACGGGGACGAAGTTGCCGGCCAAAAAATTCAATTCATCTACAAAGATGTCGGTGGCCCGAATGCCGATGCGAGCAAGGCCGCAGCCCAGGAGCTTCTCGTTCGCGAGGGCGTGAAATATCTTGCCGGCTTCGATTTCACGCCGAATGCCGTGGCGGTTGCGCCACTTCTCAAGCAGGCAAAAGTTCCCGCTGTAATCTTCAATGCGGGAACGTCGTCCATCAACAAGCAGTCCGACTATTTCCTGCGCAGCAGCTTTACGCTTTGGCAGATTGCGCAGCCTGTCGGCGAATGGGCGGCAAAAAACGGCGCGAAGAAAGTCGTGACAGCGGTTTCCGACTATAGCCCAGGCATCGATGCCGAAACCGCTTTCACGAGCGCTTTCGAGAAGAACGGCGGCACCGTGGTCGAGAAAATCCGGATGCCGGTCCAGACCACCGATTTTGCCCCGTTCATGCAACGCATCAAGAACTCCGGAGCCGACGGGGTTTTTGCGTTCCTGCCGGCTGGTCCTGCTACATTTGCGTTTACCAAAGCTTACAATGAGAATGGCCTCAAGGCCGCGGGCATATCCTTTTATGGTACGGGCGAGACGGATGAAACGACCATAGATGCGCTCGGTGACCAAGCTATCGGCCTCATTACTTCCTATCACTATTCTGATGTCCATGATTCAGCGTTGAACAAAAGCTTTGTCGCCAAGCTGCAGGAGCTTCACCCTGGTTCCCGGGCCAACATGGCGTCAGTTGGTGCGTATGACGGCGTCAACCTCATCTACAAGATGATTGCCGCCGCGGGCGGCGATGGCCAGAAAGCGATAAACGCAGCGAAGGGGCTGGAATGGGAAAGCCCGCGCGGGCCTGTCAAGATTGATCCTGAATCCCGGCATGTCATCCAAAACGTCTATATCCGGCGGGTTGAAAAAAATGCCGATGGCAAACTCGTAAATCGAGAGTTTGTAACGATCCCGAATGTTCCTGACCTGGGTTTCAATCCCTGACGGTCATGACGTGGCGGACGGTCGTCCGCCGCATCCCCATTCCGGTCGGTTCAAACATACAGGTAGCAAGAATGTCTGTCGTTCTTAGTATCCTCGTCGACGGCATAGCCTATGGCATGATCTTGTTCATGATTTCGGTTGGCCTCTCAATTACGATGGGATTGATGCGTATAATCAACCTTGCCCACGGCGGGTTCGCGCTTGTCGGGGGTGCTTTGGTCCATGTCATGACCATGCGAATGGGCATTCCATTCGCAGCGGCCTGTGCATTGGCGGTCATGGCGGTTGTGATCCTGTCTCTGCCCATGGAGCGTTTCGTTTATCGCCACATCTACGGCTTTAGCGAACTTGGGCAGGTATTGGCGACGATCGGAATCGTTTTCCTGATAATCGCGACCGTCAATCTCTTTCTGGGCTCCACTATCCTGCCGCAGGGCACACCAGCGATCCTTTCGTTTCCGATCAACCTGGGGTTCAAAACCCTTCCTCTCCATAGGGTCGTTGTCATCGCGACCGGGATCTTCGTTCTTTTGGCTTTGTGGCTTCTGATAGAAAAGACGCGCTTTGGCATCTGCCTGCGCGCAGCGGTGGACAACAAGGTGGCTGCCGCGTCGCTTGGCATCAACACGCCACGCGTCTATCTGAGCGCATTTGCAATCGGCGCCGGCCTGGCGGCGATAGGCGGCGTGCTCGGCGCGGAGCTCCTGCCGATCGAGGCATATTATCCCCTGCGCTACATGGTTCTGTTCCTGATCGTGGTTTCGGTCGGCGGGCTGGGTAGCGTTCTCGGCTCGTTCATAGCCTCTATTGGGCTCGGAATTCTTGACACGTTCGGGCGTTATGTGCTGCCCGACTTCGGCACCATCTTCTTCTTCCTCGCCGTTACCGCTCTGCTCGCCCTTCGTCCCAACGGCTTGATGGGGAGAGCCTGATGCAAGACCTCACTTCGCAGACATCGGCGCCGGGCGCGGGGTCGTTGACCGGCATGCTGGTCCCGGTTCTGGTACTGATCGCGGGAGCTTCGATAGCCTTTGTCCTATTCCCGTACGACCTGGCGTTTCTGACCCGGATCGTCATCATGATGATATTGGTCTTATCCTTCGACCTTATCCTTGGGTATGCCGGCATCGCCACTTTGGGGCACGCCGCGATGTATGGCTGCGGCGCCTATGCGGCGGGCCTCGTTTCCGTTCATTTGTCGCCGGATCCCCTTGTGGGCCTTGCAGTCGGAGCCTTGGCGGGAGCGGCCATCAGCTGGGCGTCCGGCCTCGTGCTCCTGCGCACCCACGGCATGACACTCATCATGATCTCCATAGCCATCACGATGATGCTTCAGGAGGCCGCTTCGAAAGCGCGGTGGTTGACGGGAGGTGCGGATGGCCTCCCTGGAATATCCGTTTCCCCGCTGCTCGGGTTCTTCGAATTCGACTTTGTCGGACAGGTGGCCTTCATCTACAGCGTTTGCGTTCTCATCGCCGTCTTCGTTTTTTGCCGGCTATTTGCGGGTTCTCCATTCGGGCTCGGCCTGAAAGGGATCCGCGAAAGTGCGAGCCGCATGCGTGCCATCGGCACGCCCGTGTATCGGCGAAAGGTGACCGTTTATGTTATTGCCGGGGGAATAGCCGGTATTGCCGGAGCTCTTGCTGCGCAAATTACCGGGCTCGTTGGCATCGAGGTTTTCAATTTCTCGCTCTCGGCGGACGTCATGGTCATGCTCATCCTTGGCGGGGCAGGGCGCCTGTACGGAGCACTTGTCGGGACTTTGATATTCATGTCGGTGCACCATGTCGCCGCAAGCATCGATCCGTTTAACTGGCTGTTTGTCATCGGCATCATGCTTCTCCTGGTCGTGTTCGTGTTGCCAAGCGGTCTCACCTCCTTGCCAGGGCGCGTCGCTCTTCTCTTCAGGAGGGGGATGTGATGCAAGGACTTGCAATACGCGAGCTATCCAAAAACTTTGGCGGCCTTCATGTCGCCCGCAATCTCAACGTCACACTGCCGCCCGGCTGCAGAACCGCACTGATTGGCCCCAATGGGGCGGGCAAGACAACGTTCGCCAATCTCCTAACCGGCGTCCTCCAGCCAAGCTCGGGAACCATTCACCTCAATGGAAACGACATCGGGAAATTATCCGAGTCGGCGCGCGTGCGGGCCGGAATTGCCAAGACGTTTCAGATCACGAACCTCTTCCGTGGTCTCACGGTACGTGAAAATCTGCGCCTCCCAATCCTCGAGCGCGAAGGTGGCGCCGCAACGATCTTCGGTCGTGCGGACGGATACCGGGATATCGAGGCCGAGATTGCTAAGCTTATGGATGAGCTCCACCTAACGCCTTTGGCCGAAAAGGTGGTGCGCGGTCTGGCCTATGGCCAGCAGCGTCTTGTCGAGCTGGCCCTTACCCTGGCACTACGGCCCAAGGTCCTAATTCTCGACGAACCCGCCGCCGGAGTGCCTACGACCGACAGCCATCTGATCGTTGCGGCCATAAAGCGGCTGCCGGCCGACCTATCGGTCCTCATTATCGAACACGACATGGAATTGGTGTTTGAAGTGGCCGACAAGATCATTGTTCTGGTGAACGGTGCGATCCTGATGGAGGGGACGCCGGAAGAGGTGACGAGAGATCCGAGGGTTCGCGAACTCTACCTAGGGGCCGGCCATGACTGAGGTTTTGCTTGCTCTCGATAATGTGGTTGCAGGATATGGCGAGACGCACATCATTCGCGACGTTTCCCTTCATGTCTCGAGAGGCGAGCGTATCGCGATCGTGGGACGCAACGGCGTCGGCAAGACGACTTTGTTCTCAACCATCATGGGCCAAACGCGACAACATTCCGGGACCATTCGACACCGAGGGTCCTCGGTTGATGGTCTGCAGCCTCATGAACGGGCCAGATTGGGTATCGGCATCGTGCCGCAGACGCGCGATATCTTTACGTCGTTGAACGTCGAGGAAAATCTCCTCGCGGGTTTGCGCAACGGCGCTTCGCTCCAGGACGCCTACGATCTCTTTCCCCGCTTGAAAGAACGGAGGTTGAACGGAGGCCGTCAGCTTTCGGGCGGGGAGCAGCAAATGCTGTCGATCGCCCGGGCTCTGGCTGCTCGCCCGGAGATCATCCTCCTGGACGAACCTCTCGAAGGATTGGCGCCTGTCATCTGCGAGATGCTGATGGACGTGTTCGGCAAGCTGTCTGCGCGGGGCCACACCATCGTGCTGGTCGAACAACACATCAAGCTTGCCCTGGAGTTCGCCGAAAGGGTCGTCGTGCTCGACCAAGGCAGGATCGTTCTCGAAGACAAGGCGGTGAACCTGAGATCCGACCGGACCGAACTGGATCGATTTGTCGGTATAACCGCGAGATAATTGGCATCGGGTTGGTAGGCCGTGATGCTGCTTGTGAAGATCATACAGCCACGAATATTTCCAGCCGGGATATGGGACATCGATCATGGGGCCAGAGCATGCTGACGGATCTCCGCATATATGCCGAACTATGCAAGCGTTCGTTCATATTCCACGCAATGGCGGGCTGGCCTCCAGTCCGAGTGGGGGCGTTTCGTCGGATGTCGAGCGTGAAATGGCGGTGATCGAACCTGGATGGCCGAAAACGAAAAATCCAAGGCGCAGACAGCAGAAGTTTGCCTGGGGTTACAGACTTCGATCCTCTCAAAAATCGGCCCCGAACGACAAATCAATTGAGGTGGAGATATGAAGAACTATGTTCTGACCGTATCCTGCAAGACAACGCGGGGCATTGTCGCAGCGATATCCGGCTTTCTGGCCGAGAAGGGTTGCAACATCATCGACTCGTCCCAGTTCGATGACCTCGACACGAGCAAGTTCTTCATGCGCGTCAGCTTCCTGTCCGAAGAAAGCGCCGAGCGCCGGACGCTGCTGGAAGGTTTCAAGCCGATCGCCGAGCGGTTCGGGATGGAATGGGAGATCTTCGACACCGACGAGCGGATGAAGGTTCTCCTGATGGTCTCCCGTTTCGGCCACTGCCTGAACGACCTGCTCTACCGCTGGAAGATCGGCGCGCTGCCGATCGATATCGTCGGCGTCGTCTCCAACCACTTCGATTACCAGAAGCTGGTCGTCAACAACGACATTCCCTTCCACCACATCAAAGTGACGAAGGAAAACAAGCCGCAGGCCGAAGCCCAGCTTCTCGATCTCGTCGAGCAGAGCGGCACCGAGCTCATCGTGCTTGCCCGCTACATGCAGGTCCTGTCCGACGGTCTCTGCAAGAAGATGTCCGGCAAGATCATCAATATCCACCATTCCTTCCTGCCGAGCTTCAAGGGCGCCAACCCCTACAAGCAGGCCTATACGCGCGGCGTCAAGCTGATCGGCGCAACGGCCCATTACGTGACGGCCGATCTCGACGAAGGTCCTATCCTTGAGCAGGATACGGTGCGCATCACCCACGCCCAGAGCGCCGAAGACTATGTCTCGCTCGGCCGCGACGTGGAAAGCCAGGTGCTGGCGCGCGCCATTCACGCCCACATCCATCACCGCACCTTCATCAACGGCAACCGCACCGTCGTCTTCCCGCCAAGCCCGGGTTCCTACGCTTCGTTGGGCATGGGCTGATCATGGGAATCATTATCGACGGAAAGAAAGCTGCCGCTTCAGTGATTGCCGAGGTCACAAAGACAGCGGCTTCGCTGGAGCGGAAACCAGCGCCAAGCCGGGTCCGGCGGTTGTATCGCCGGTATCCTGGTTGCCACCGCCGGCCGTCCGCAGATGGTGAATGCCGATACGGTGGCAGCGGTTTACGGAAGCAACGGAAGAACGTCGCAGTTTGCAATTTGACCCCCAGGCAATCTCGAACAGCGCCTGGGAACGAGGCGGCAGACGAGCTCATGAAGGATCAGACAATGTGGGAAACCTTTAGATATACAGGCAATGCGGCTCGAGTGATATTCGGGGCAGGGACACTTTCCCAGGTTTCCGCCGAAATTCGCAATTTGGGAGCAAGCCGCGCTCTCGTCCTATCGACACCAAATCAGCGAAGAGACGCCGAAAAGCTTGCCGTCCAAATCGGAGAGCTCGCCGTCGGCGTATTCAGCAACGCGGCGATGCACACGCCAGTCGACGTCACGATGCAAGCCATCGCTCAATTTGACAAAGTGGGGGCCGATTGCATCGTCGCTATTGGTGGCGGCTCGACGATCGGTCTCGGCAAGGCCATTGCCTATCGGAACAACGCTCCGCAGCTTGTCGTCGCAACGACCTATGCGGGCTCAGAGGTTACGCCCATTCTGGGACAGACGGAAAATGGTGTCAAAACTACCGTGAGAGCGCCGTCCATTCTGCCCGAAACAGTTATATACGATCCAGAACTGACCTACGGACTACCGGTTGCGATGAGCGTCACCAGCGGGCTCAATGCAATAGCGCATGCGGTGGAAGGCCTTTACGCGCAGGATCGAAACCCCGTCGCCTCGATGATGGCCGTTGAAGGAATTTCCGCTCTGAAGCGGGCGCTCCCCGCCGTGAGGTTGAAACCGGACGATGGCGCGGCGAGGGCAGACGCACTCTACGGCTCGTGGCTCTGTGGCGTTGTCCTTGGTGCCGTGGGCATGGCACTGCATCACAAGCTCTGCCATACGATCGGCGGCAGTTTCGATCTGCCTCATGCGGAAACCCACGCTATCCTGCTGCCGCATACCGTAGCGTATACCGAGAAGGCGGTATCTCAATTGCTCTCGCCTGTCGCGGCGATCTTCAACACACCCACGGCTGGCAAGGGTCTCCACGACTTCGCCGTCGGGCTTGGAGCGCCGCTTCGTTTGAGTGACTACGGGTTGACGCCGGCAGATCTGGACAAAGCTGTCAGCCTGGCCACGACCAACCCTTACTGGAACCCGCGTCCGCTCGAGACGAAACCTCTTCGCGAACTGTTGCAGCGGGCCTGGGAAGGCGCGTCTCCCGAGTGACACGCGCGTCGCCCGGAGAGGTCGATCGGATCGGCCCCTATCATCGTCCACGAAGATCACTTGCACCCGCGCACCAAAGCCATCGAAAAGGGAGAATGTCATGACGGAATATTTCACGGAGGATGCTTCTGTTGCTGCCGTCAACGATCGCATGGCGGTAGGCATTAACCCCCGCGTCAGGGAAGTGATGACCTGCCTGGTGAAAAACCTGCATGCATTTGTCAAAGAGGCCCGGATCACACAGGAGGAATGGGAGTTCGCGATTCGTTTCCTGACGGAGACAGGGAAGATCTGTTCAGATGAGCGACAGGAATTCATCCTTCTCTCCGATACGTTGGGCGTTTCCATGCTGGTGGATGCAATCAACAATCGCAGAGAAGAAGGTGCCACCGAGAATACGGTTCTCGGACCGTTTCATGTGGCCGATGCACCGCGGCGTGAGATGGGCGATTGCATCACGCTGGATGGCAAGGGCGAGAGCTGCGTTTTCGAGGGCAAGGTCGTCGATCTGAACGGAGTACCCGTCGAAGGCGCATCCATCGACGTCTGGTCCGACAACGCCGAAGGCTATTACGACGTCCAGCAGCCAGGAGTTCAGCCCCGGTGGAACAACCGTGGGATTTTTACTACCGGCGCTGATGGCTCCTATCGTTTTGTCGGCATCAAGCCCGTATCCTATCCAATACCGGACGACGGGCCGGTTGGAAAAATGCTCAACCAACTGGGCAGGCATCCATATAGGCCTGCCCATATGCATTATATCGTAACAGCGCTCGGCTTCCAGAAGGTCGTCACGCACACCTTCGTCGGCGATGACCGCTACCTGTCGTCCGATGCCGTGTTCGGCGTGAAAGCCACGCTGATCGCCCCCTATGAGTGGATAGGGGATAACCGAGCGATATGGCGGTCGTCCTTCGATTTCGTGCTCAATCCGGTTTAGGGAAGCCGAAGATGCCAAACTTGAAGATCTACTTGGATGACTCGACGTCGCCCGACGTTCGCAGGATTTTACAAGCACTTCTCGGGCCTGTGAGACATGTGCTATGCGAAGAGCTCGGTGTCGAAGCATCGGCCTGTCAATTGGCCTTGCTCTCCGTCGTTGGCATCGAGGGTCAGCCGAAGATCAACATTGAAATATCAGTCCTACCTAAACCCGATCGAACCACCGAAAAAATCCTCAAGCTGTCGAGGCGTCTTCAAGGCATGGTCGCAGAGGCGACTGCCTTGCACGCAGCCGTGCGGATAGCGACGCTTGACGCCTCCACCTATGTCGCCTCGAAGTAAGCAAGTTCCCTATGCACCAGCTTCGCGATGCAACCCGGCGGCCGGGAAGTTTGCTCATCGAGATGGACTGTGAGTGTCTAGATCACGTCCTGACGGCTGACCCGCGAAAACGGTCTTGCCATCGTATTGATGCCTTCAACGAGATTACCCAATCCATCAACACTGCCCAGAATGAGTTGAACGCGCATACGACCTGATCGCCGCGGAACTTTACTGTCAAGCGAAGTGAAGATTTGACCCCGTAGGCGAAACGAAGAACTGACCCCCTTCATTGATTTGCTGTTTCGCTTGTCTCGAGCGTCGTTCCGGCCTTCTGCAGAAGGCCGGAACGACGCTTTTC